>NCCY01000037.1 GCA_002279855.1 Rhizobiales bacterium 12-68-15 | reverse complement strand
GCGCGCCTGGTCGAGCTTGGCCTTGACGGTGGTCGCCTCGCCGAGCTTTTCCTTCTCCGCCTTCCACTTGGAGGTGAGCAGGGCCGCCTCTTCCTCAAGGTCCGCCAGTTCCTTCTCCAGCCGGCCCAGCCGGTCGCGGGAGGCCGCGTCCGTTTCCTTCTTCAGCGCCTCCTGCTCGATGCGCAGGCGCACGATGTCGCGGTCGAGGCTGTCCAGTTCCTCAGGCTTGGAATCCACCTGCATGCGCAGGCGCGAGGCCGCCTCGTCCATCAGGTCGATGGCCTTGTCCGGCAGGAAACGGTCGGTGATGTAGCGGTTGGAAAGGGTTGCGGCCGCCACCAGCGCGCTGTCGGTGATGCGCACGCCGTGATGAAGCTCGTACTTCTCCTTCAGCCCGCGCAGGATGGAGACGGTATCCTCCACCGTCGGCTCGCTCACGAACACCGGCTGGAACCGGCGGGCGAGGGCCGCGTCCTTCTCCACATGCTTGCGGTATTCATCGAGCGTGGTGGCGCCGACGCAATGCAGCTCGCCACGCGCCAGCGCGGGCTTGAGCAGGTTGGAGGCGTCCATGGCGCCGTCCGACTTGCCCGCGCCGACCAGCGTGTGCATCTCGTCGATGAACAGGATGATGCCGCCCTCGGCGCTCTCCACTTCGGACAGGATGGACTTCAGGCGCTCCTCGAACTCGCCGCGATATTTCGCGCCGGCGATGAGCGAGCCCATGTCGAGCGCGAGCAGGCTCTTGTTTTTCAGGCTCTCGGGCACGTCGCCGTCCACGATGCGGCGGGCGAGCCCTTCCACGATCGCGGTCTTGCCGACGCCCGGCTCACCGATGAGAACCGGATTGTTCTTGGTGCGGCGCGCCAGAACCTGGATGGTGCGACGGATTTCCTCGTCGCGTCCGATCACCGGGTCGAGCTTGCCGTCGCGCGCCGCCTGGGTCAGGTCGCGGGCATATTTCTTCAGCGCCTCATAGGCGTTTTCAGCCGTGGGCGTATCGGCGGTGCGGCCCTTGCGCAGGGCCTCGATGGCCGCGTTGAGATTCTGGGGCGTGACGCCGGCGCGCGACAGGATGCGGCCCGCCTCGCTGTCCTTCTCGATGACCAGCGCGAGCAGCAGGCGTTCCACGGTGACATAGCCGTCACCCGCCTTCTTCGCCGCCTGTTCGGCCGCCTCGAAGACGCGCGCGGTCTGCTGGCCCAGATACACTTGGCCCGAACCGCCCTGCACCTTCGGCAGCAGCAGGTGCTCGGGCACGAATTGCTGGTTGCCCTCGCGCAAGGCGAGGCTCTGGGCCGACTGGACGAAGCCGCGGGCGCGTTCGGTATAAATCTCGAAATTCATATTCTCTCCTCCTCGCCGCCACCCACGCCTCGTGCGAGCACATGGACGGCGTTCGGATGCGGCGCCGTATCCCGGCCGCCGCGGCGGAGCGCATCCCGCGCCACCGCTGCCGGTGATGTGGGGGCGGCCAAGCGCGAGCGGAAGGGGCGCACCCTCTCCGTGTGGTGATTTTTGCGGCAGACGCGGCGGGCGCCTTGATCGAGGTCAGACCGCCGCCCAGCAGCGGCGACGGGGAGGATCAGAGAAACACCACGCCCCGGTGCTTCGCCTCGCCTTCGGGCTCCACATGGATGGTCATGACCACGTCGCCCATGTCGTTGTCGAACGCCTTCTCGATGCGGTCGCAAATGTCATGCGCCGCCGACACGGTCATGGTGCCGGGAACCACAAGGTGGAACTCCACGAACGTCACCCGCCCCGCATGGCGCGTGCGCAGGTCATGGGCCTCCAGCGCGCCGTCGGCGTGGAGGGAGACCAGTTCCCGGATGCGCCCGACCACGTCGGGCGGGGGCGCCTCGTCCATCAGGCCGCCCACAGATTCGCGCATCAGGCTCCATCCCGTCCACAGGATGTTGATGGCAACGAGGCCCGCGAGCAGTGGATCGAGCTGCGGCCAGCCGGTGACCGGCACCAGAAGGAACCCGCCCAGAACGCCCACCGAGGTGATGACATCCGTCAAAAGATGGCGGCCGTCCGCGAGCAAGGCGGGAGAGCGCCATTTCCGTCCCAGCCGCAGCAGCAGCACGCACCAGCCGGCATTGATCACGGTGGCGATGCCGTTGAGCACCACGCCGGCAAAGGCCTGTTCCGGCATGCGGGGAGACAGGAAGCCGTAATAGGCCTCCCGCAGGATCGAGCCTGCCGCGACCACGATCAGCACGCCCTCCAGCACGGCGGAGAAATACTCCGCCTTGTGGTGGCCATAGGGGTGGTTGTCGTCCGCCGGGCGGGCGCTGATGTTGAGGGCGAGAAAGGCGGCCGCCGATGCGGCGACATTGATGATGCTTTCGAGCGCGTCGGACAGAAGGGCAACCGAGCCGGTCACCCACCAGGCCGCCCCCTTCAGGGCGAGGACCACGATCCCCACGCCGACGCTTCCTGCCGCGACCCAGAGCGCTCGCTTCATATGACCTTGCTCCCCGGAGGTGGCGGTCGCACCTGCCTAGCCACTCCCGCGCTGCAACGCAACCAACCCTGCGTGCCGGCCACAGGGGGTGGCGCCTGCGGTGGAGCGAACGCCCGGCCTATTCGCCGGGAAGCAGGCCGGGCGGGCGGGGAAGCGTGCCGAAACCGCTCGTGCCGGGGCGCCCGTAAGGCACTTCGTCCAGTTCCGGGCGCACCGGCTGCGGACGGGCATAGGGGGCGATCTCCTGCGGCGGCGCGAGCGGCGGTACGGCGGGCGCAGCACGCGGCACGGGCCGCGTCTCCGCGCGTCTCCGCCTGCTTGGGCGGCGCCGGCCGGGGGGAAACCGGCGCGGCGGGGGCAGGCGCGGCCGTGGACGATCCTGCGGATGTCGGGGCACTGGCGGCGGGCGGCACCGGAGCCGCCGGAGCCGGAGGAGGCGCTGCCGCCGGCGCCGGAAGGGATGCCGGCGACGGGGGCGCGGCACCCGCCGGCACCCTCGGACCGGAGGTCCCGCCCGATGGCTGGAGGCCGTGGCGCTCTTCCAGCCGGCGGGTTTCGCGCTCGATGGCGCGCATGGCGATGGCATTGGCCAGCGCGACGGCGCCCACGCGACGTTCGGGCGTGCCGAGCGGACCGCGCCACTGGATTGCTCCGCCCGCTTCGACCCCGCCCGCATCCGCCGCTTCCAGCGACAGGGTCACGTCGAGGAGCATCCGCGCCATGTCGAAGCTGCCGGAGAGGCTGGTGCGAACCGGCCCCGTGGCAAGCGGCACCTCCCCGCGTGCGGGAGACAGGCGCACCGTTCCGTTGACGATGCCGAACGCCGCCTCCACCTGCTCCAGCCGCAGGGGCGCCCGTTGCAAGGCGCGGTCGAACATCTGGGCCGTGCGCCGCTCGTCCGGCGGCGCGCCGGTGCCGGTGTCCGCGAGGACTGCACCGATGGCGGCGGGATCGGCGCCGGGCAGAACGAGATCGCGCACCGAGAGCGTGCCCTGCCCCGACAGGCCCTGCAGGATCATGAGCGGGCTGCGGCCGGTGCCGAGCACATCGACCGCAAGGGTCACCCGCCCCCCCGGCGCCGCGCGGGCGGCGAGCGGAGCGAGAATGGCGGCGGACTCCACATTCTCAAGGAAGAGCCGTCCCTCCGCCGCCAGCATGTCGCCGCGCCGGCGCAGGGTGAGCAGGCCGGAGAGCGCGCCGCCGCCGAACCGTCCGGTCAGGTCGCGCACCTCGATGCCCTGCGGCTCGGTGGCGAGAAGCAGGCGCCCGTCCGTGACCGCATAGAGGTCCGACAGGTCGATGCGTTTTGCCTTGAGATCCAGCGAGAAGCCGACCGGAGGCGGCGAGACGGTTGCGAAGCGGGCGGCGGACCACGGCGCCGGGCCGGCGTCCCCGGTGGTCCGGGCGCCCCACAAGCCCAGCAGGCGCGGCACCGACAGGGTCTCGGTGGAGAGCGTGCCGGTGAGCCGTGCCGGCGCGCCGCCTTCCAGCACGATCGCGCCGGAGACCGGGGCGCCGGCCAGCGCCCCCTCCAGCCCGTCCAGCCGCCAGCGGCCCGGCTCGCGCGCAAGATCAAAGGAGAGGCGGGCCGGAACAGGCCCCGCCTCCAGCGCCGCGACGGACGACAGCAGGCGCGAGAGGTCCGCCGCCTCAAGCCGCATGCGCACCTGCGGATCGATGGCGCCATCGGCGGAAAAGCGGACCCGCCCGGCGCCGGTGACCGAAGCGTCCGGCAGCACGAGGCGGCCATCGAACGCGGCGCCCGATCCGGTTCCGCCCGGCGTGATGGTGAGGTCGAGCCGCCCGGCGCCGAGGCCGGACCTGAGGCCCGACAGCCCGGCCGCCTCCAGCGCGCGGCCGGCATCTTCCGCCGCGATGGACAGGTCCACCTTTTCGGGCGCCTGGGCACGTCCGCGTGCGATGGCGACGCGGCCCGAAAGCAGGCCGAGGGATCCGTCCGCCGTCACCTGGCTGCTGCCGTCGGCATTCCAGCGTGATGTGGTGGAGAGCGCGACCGGCGCCGCGATGGGCTTGAGCCGCCCCAGCATGTCCGCCGCTTCCGGACCCGCCACGATGCGACCCAGCGGGGCAAGGCCATCCGCCTGTGGCCCGACGACCTGAAGCGACAGTTCGCCGGCAACCGGGCTCGACAGATGCGTGAAGCGCCCCGAGCCGGACAATCTGAGCCCGGCAAAGTCTTCAAGGGCGAGGCGCGAGACGCTCCACGTGCCGCCGGCGCCGGTTGCCGTCAGGCCGAGCGTCCCCATGGGCAGGCCGGAGAGGCGCAGGTTGCGCCCGTCGATGGCGACCGAACCCTCGGCCGCATCGCTGCCGGCGATCCGGACGGCTTCATGGGCGGCAGCGATCAGCGGATCAAGGTCGAAGCCGTCCAGCGTCAGCGCAAGTGCAAGCCGCGCGGGCGTTGCGAAGGCGATGCTGGCCGTGCCGGTGAGACGCGCGGCACCAAGCGAGACCTGCAGATTTTCGGCGGATACCCGGTCGGGCGCCGCCGTGATGCGGGCAGAGAGGCGCAACGGCCCATCGAGAGCCGCGGCATACGCGGACGGCGCGCGGGGCGCCGCCCAGCGCAGGAAAGCCGCCGGCTCCTGCGCGCGGACCGAAAGCTCTCCGGCAAACGCCGCGCCGCCCTGAGCGGCTGGCACTCCGGAGAGGCGCAGGGCGGTCTGTCCGGGAAGCTTCGCCTCGGCCGTCTCGATACGCCATCCCGACGGCTGGCCGGACAGGTCCAGCCGCACCTCGCGCACCACCGTGCCGCCGATGGTCAGCTGGTCCACCGCCATGCCGACCCGCACCGGAATGGGCGCCTCCGGCAGGCGGGCGAAGGCACCGGCGAGGGCTGCAAGCCCCTCCTCCGGCGCGCGGATCGCACCCGGGGCGGCGCCGAACAGGCTGTCCGCATCCACCGAGCGGGCATTGAGCACCGCGTCGAGCCCAAGCGCAGGACCGAAGGACAGACGGGCCGATCCGCCGAACTGGACGGGCCGGGCCTCGTCCCCCAGCGACAGGTCCAGCGTCTCCATGACGGCGGCGTTCGGCGCGAGCCGCAGCGGCCCCGCCACCCGCCATGCGGCGCCGGCCGTCCCCTGCTGCGCAAGGCTGCCCTTGCCTTCAAACACGGGGGTGCCCCGGTCGAAGCGCAGCAAGCCGTCGAGATCCAGCGTGCGGGCGGCGGCGGCGTCCTCGGCGATAAGGCGCAGGCGCGTGCCCTCGGGCGCGCTCTTTCCCGCCGACAGACGCACCGTCCGGCGCGCCCCGAAGGCCTCCATCTCGCCTTCAAGGCGAAAAGGCCCGCTGAAGTCCCGCATGTCGCCACGCAGGTCCATGCGCTGGAAACGGATGGTGCGGTCGCCGGCCCTATCCACCAGATCGAGGCTGCCGTCGCGCAGTTCGAGCCGGTCGATGATCACGCTGGCGGGCGTGCCGGTTCCGGTGGGCGCCACCAGCCGGCCCGCATTGTCCACCACGAGGCGCAGGGCCGGGCGCACCAGGGTCACCCCCCGCGCCTCCACCAGTCCGCGCATCAGGGCCCCGAGGGACAGTTCGGCGCGAACCTCCTCAACCGTGCCGCCGCTGGACACGCCGTCCGTGCCGATGGTGACGCCGCGCAGGATCAGCTTCGGCGCGGGCAGCAGATCCGCATCAATGGTGCCGCGGATGAGAACGGGAACACCCAGCGTGCGGGTCGCCTCGCTCTCGAATGTGGTCCGCCACGCCGTCCAGTCCACCACCAGAGGCGCCGCGAAGGCTGCGGCAACGGCCAGGATGATGGCGGTGGCGGTGGCGATAAGGAAACCCTGCACCGATGCCCCTCGCATTGCGGCCGCCGGAGGCGATGCGCCCCCGGACGGTCTCACATGTCGGCCTCGCCTGCTACGGCCCGGCGCCCCGAAAGGTGGGCTCGGGGCCGGTACCGCAGGCTCAGACGGTAATGATCTTACCCGGATTCATGATGTTCTGCGGGTCAAAAGCACGCTTCAGCGTGCGCATCGCCTCCAGCGTCGCCTCGCCATGCTCGGCGGCGAGATATTTCATCTTGCCCTGGCCGACCCCGTGCTCGCCGGTGCAGGTGCCGTCCATGGCCAGCGCGCGCTCCACCATCCGCGTCATGAAGCCCTTGGCCTTGGCCATATCGGCAGGGTCGGTGACATCCACCATGAGCGTGGTGTGGAAGTTGCCGTCGCCCACATGGCCGACAATGGGGGCGATCAGCCCGGTCTCGTCGATGTCGCGCTTGGTCTCCATCACGCATTCGGCGAGGCGGGAGAGCGGCACGCACACATCCGTCGCCACCGCCTTCGCGCCGGGGCGCAGGGGCAGAACGGACCAGTAGGCATCATGGCGCGCCTGCCAGAGGCGGGTGCGGTCCTCCGGCTTTTCCGCCCAGGTGAAGGTGCCCGCGCCATGCCCCGCCGCAATCTCAGCAAAGCGTTCGGCCTGCTCACGGGCACCGGCCACGGTGCCGTGGAATTCCAGGAACAGGTGCGGCGTCTCCGGCAGGCCGAGCCTGGCGTAGGCGTTGCAGGCACGCACCTGCATCTCGTCCAGCAGCTCGATGCGCGCCACGGGGATGCCCGACTGGATGGTCTCGATCACCGAGTTGCAGGCGTCCCCGACGCTCGGAAACGGACACACGCCGGCGGTGATCGCCTCGGGAATCCCCTGGAGGCGGAGCGTGATCTCGGTGATGACG
Organism: Rhizobiales bacterium 12-68-15; assembly: GCA_002279855.1. Lineage (GTDB taxonomy): Bacteria > Pseudomonadota > Alphaproteobacteria > Rhizobiales > Xanthobacteraceae > Aquabacter. The sequence continues at coordinate 13,652 of NCCY01000037.1, read as the reverse complement.
CCGAGGGTGCCCTCGGCGCCGATGAACAGGTGGGTGAGATCGTAGCCGGCGGAGGATTTCTTGGCCCGGCGCGACGTGGTGATGAGGTCGCCATTGGGCAGCACCACCTTCAGGGCCAGCACATTGTCCTTCATGGTGCCGTAGCGCACCGCATTGGTGCCCGAGGCGCGGGTGGAGACCATCCCGCCCAGCGAGGCGTCCGCGCCGGGATCGATGGGGAAGAACAGGCCCTGGTCGCGCAATTCCTCGTTCAGCCGTTTGCGGGTCACGCCGGGCTCAATCACGCAGTCCAGATCCTCGCCATGAACAGCGAGAATGCGGTTCATGCGCGAGAGATCGAGGCTGACCCCGCCCAGCGGCGCATTCACATGGCCCTCCAGCGAAGTGCCCGTGCCGAACGGAATGACCGGCAGGCCGTAGGCGCGGCACACCGCCAGCGTGGCCTGCACATCCTCCACGCTTTCGGCGAACACCACCGCATCAGGCGCCTCATTGGGCAGATAGGTGGTGATGTTGGCGTGCTGCTCGCGAATCGGCCGCGAGGTCACGACTTTGTGACCAAGCTGCTCGGAAAGTGCTTGGACAGCCGGCAAGACATCCGTTCCGGCGCGATCCTCGGCCGTGGCATCGGCAGCAAACATCTGGAATTCCTTCAAATACCCTCGGCTCCCTCCCGGATGCCGCCGGCAGATTAATGCCCCCGCAGAAATGCGCAAATGACGCTTGGGAAGGACATTCAGCGCGAGCTCTGCCTTATAGTTTCCCATCCCTGACATCTTCGCGCCAAAGGAACCGTGACCAATGCCCAGGACGGCGCCACAATGGCGTCATGCCAAGCAATTGAAGCCCCGGAGAGGTACCACCATGGACCGAACCGACTTCGAGCCGGTCTTCTTCGCTCCCTTCGTGTCCTCGCCCATGGCGCTGGAACGGGAATGGATCGACTATAATGGCCATCTCAACATGGCCTATTACTGCGTGCTGTTCGACCGCGCCTTTGACGAGGCGCTCGGTCTGCTGGGTCTCGGAGAGACCTATGCCGTGACCCGCAGGTCCTCCTTCTTCACCGCCGAAAGCCATGTGCGCTATCTGCGCGAACTGGGCGCGGGCGCCGCGGTCCGTGCGACCGTGCAGCTCGTCGACTATGACGAGAAGCGGCTGCACCTGTTCCAGCAGCTCCACCACGCTTCTGAGGGCTGGATCGCCTCCACCTGCGAGCAGGTGGCGCTGCATGTGAACCTGGACACTCGCCGGGTCACGCCCCTGCCCGATGACGTTCTGGAGCGGATCGCCGGCATGCGGACCGTCCACGCCGCCCTTCCCCGCCCCGACGGACTGGGGCGCGGCATCGGCATGCATGTGAGAAGCTGAGCCACCGGACTGACCGGAAATCGGGCATGCCTGCGTGCTGCGCATATCATGCAGGTCAGCCATGCTTACCTATCTATTCCGCTGCATCGCAATATGCAGGATGATGCACCGCATCAAGGTCCATTTGGACCTGCCAGCGGAGGTCTCATCATGAGCACGATCACCCTGTCTTCCCAGAAGGGCCTGTCCTCGTCGGCCGCCCTCGCCGCCCCGCGCAAGCCTTTCCTGGCCCGCCTGTATGACGCGATCATCTCCGCGCAGACGGCGAAGGCCGAACGCCAGCTCGCGCTCTATGTGCAGCGCACCGGCCACGATCCCCGTAAGTGATCGGTTTCTGATCCGCCCTTAAGCGGGGTTTGGGCGGCCGATGGTCCGCGCCCCCGCCATCGGGCGGGACGGGCAACCCACGGCGCCACCCAATGATGGCGGCTGCCACCGCGCAGAAACGGCAAGACCCGGCGCGTAGCCGGGGCTGAAGTCCTGAAGAAACGCGCCATTACGGGCCGGTCCGCTCTCCTCAGGAGCCGGCCTGCGGGCGCCGGCTTTTTGCCACAAAGACGTCAAACTCCCCTTTCGCTGTCATGGCGCTTTCATGAAACGCACCTAACGGGAAGCCGTTGCATATGCTCCCCGGGGATATTTCATGCCGTGCCTCTCGTCGTCAGCCTCGCGGGTCGCCATTGCCCTTATTCTTGCGTGCGCTCCGCTGCCGGCACTGGCCGCCAGCTTCACCGTCTCCAACGGCAGCACGACAACCACAGCTCAGAGCCTCGCCGGCACGGATACCGGGACCATTGAGAGCGGCGGAACCCTGGCAACCAGCGGAAGCAGCATCAGCCTGGGGGTTGCGACAGGGGCCGGAGTGGTCCTGACCAATAACGGGACGATCACATCCGGCAATCGTGCGATCGACACCACCTCCGGCGCGACAGGCATATTGACGGTCACCAACACCGGCAGCATCACCTCCACCGATGACGGTTTCCGGATCAACGGCACGTTCGCGTCCGGCACGCTGGTCCTCACCAATTCCGGCAGCATCCTTGCCGGCGGCCAGGGCCTCGACTTCGACAAGGCCAACGCCACCAGCGCCAGCGTGACCATCGACAATTCCGGTACCATCCAGTCGAGTGGCTCAGACGCGGTGCGCCTCGGCGGCGGCACCATCAGCCTGACGAATTCGGGCACCATCACCACCACGTCGGACGGCAAGCGGGCGATCAAGTTCGACACCGCCGCCAATGTGGAAACGCTGGTCTCCCTGACCATCACCAACACGGCCACCGGCGAGATTTCGGGAACCGACGACGGCATCAAGATCGCGGGCGCCGGCAGCAGCACTTCGGCTGCGGTGATCACCATCGACAATGCCGGCCTGATCACCTCCAACAACGGCGGTCAGGGCATTGATCTCGGCGATCTCGTCTCCACCAGCCTGGCCATTACCATCACCAACCGGGAGACCGGCACCATCTCCGCGTCCGACAATGACGCGATCATGGCGGGGATGAACACCACCATCCACAATTATGGACAGATCATCGCCAACTACACGACCACCTCCGCCGATGACCAGAATTTCGACGGCGTGAAGTTCGATGGCGGGTCGGGCACCGTCTACAATTATGAAGGCGCGGTGATTTCCGGCTCCTATCACGGCATCAAGGCCTCCGGCAGCTCGGACGACATCACCGTCAACAACTGGGGCACCATCGAGGGCCGGAACGGCTCCGGCGTGAATTCCAACGGCACCGGGACCGTGGTCAATTACGGCACCATATCGGGCACCTTCGATCCCGCCGCCAGCTTCGGCGACGGCGATGGCGTGGACTTCGACGGTGTCGGCACCATCACCAACTATGGCAGCATTCTCGGCCTCGGCTCCAAGGGCATCAAACCGGGCGAGACCACGCCCTCAACGAGCGAGGCCATCGCCATCGGCGGCGGCACCATCACCAACGGCTCGGCGTCGGAGCGCACGGCGCTGATCTCGGGTGCCAATAACGGCATCCTCGCCGACGACAGCAATCGCGGCAGCATCCTTGGCGCCCTGACCGTGACCAATTACGGCACCATCCGGGGCCTCGATGGCTACGGCATCCAGATCATCAACGATGCCAGCTTCAGCAACACCATCGTCAATTACGGCGTCATCAGCGGCACCACATTCGCCGTCGCCATGGGCAATGGCGACGACCTCTTCGTCTATCAGGCCGGCTCCAGCGTCACCGGCGGGGTGATGGGACAGGACGGCACCGACACCCTCCGCCTCGGCGAGGTCAGCGGCACCTTCGATCTCTCTCTGCTGGGTGACAGCGCCACCTATCAGGACTTCGAGGTGCTGGACCTGATGGTGGGATCGGCCTGGACGCTGTCCGGCACCAGCAGCTTCACCGGCGCCACCACGGTGACGAGCGCGAGCCTCACGCTCGCCGACGCATCGCTCGCCGGCTCCGTTGTGACCGTGAGCGGAACCGGCGCCCTGCTGGCGGGCACGGGGACCATCGGCGGCCTGATGGCCGGCAGCGGCGCCACCATCGCCCCCGGCCTTGCGACAAACGCCATCGGCACCCTGTCGGTGACCGGCGCGGCCCAGTTCGCGAGCGGCTCCACCTATGCGGTGACCGTCACCTCGGCCGGCGCCAGCGACCGCATCGCGGTCTCCGGTGCCACCACCCTGTCCTCCGGGGCCGGCGTCGCGGTGAATGCCATGTCGGGCGTCTACAATATGCTCCAGACCTACACGATCCTCACCTCTGCGGGCGGCGTCTCCGGCAGCTTCGGCTCGGTCACCTCCAACTTCGCCTTCCTGACGCCGACGCTGAGCTATGACAGCAGCACCGTCTATCTGACGCTGAGCCGGAACGACGTGAGCTTCGCAAGCGTCGCCACCACCGGGAACACCCGGCGCGCAGCGGCGGCGGTGGAAGCGGGGGGCCCGAACACGGCCCTGTACAACGCGGTCGCCACGGGCTCCATCGCGTCCTCCCAGGACGCCTTCGAACTGCTGTCCGGCGAAGCGCAGGCCTCCACCGGCACCACCACCTTCAACCAGAACCAGATGGTCGGCGACGTGATCGACGGCCGCCTGCGGCAGTCCGGCTATGCCGGTGCCACGGGGGCGATGGCCGGGCTCGGTGCCGGCGGGCCGACGGCCTATGCCAGTACGCCGGTTCGCACCGCCGGTCCGTTCTCCTCCGCGCCCGCCGCTGCCCCTGCGGCCCAGAGCTGGACCGGCTGGGCGCAAGGCTACGGCCAGTGGAACCGCATCGACGGCAACGGCGACGCCTCCACCCTCGACAGCACGGTGGGCGGCGTGCTCGTGGGCCTCGACACGCAGGTCAATGCCTGGACGCTGGGATTTGCCGCCGGCTACAGCTGGTCCACCTCCTCGGTCGCCGCGCTCGGCTCGCAGTCGGACGCCAGCACGGCACAGTTCGCGCTTTATGGCGGCACCAGCTTCGGCGCCCTCAAGCTGCGCTTCGGCGGAAACCTCGCGTATTCGGACGTGGACAGCAGCCGCGTGGTGGTGGTCGGTGCGGTCACCGAACGGCCCACCGCATCCTATGATGGCTGGTCGGGCGGTTTCTTCGGCGAGGCGGGCCTCGCCTTGCCGCTCGGGCCGGTCGCTTTCGAGCCCTATGCGCAGCTGGCGTGGAGCGGCGTGGAGATGGGCAGCTTCACGGAAGCGGGCGCGCCCGTGACCGGCCTGTCCTCCTCCGGCCTGTCGTTCGACACCTGGTACACCACGCTCGGCCTTCGGGCGGCGGGCTCCCTGATGCTTGGCGGCGTCGCCACCCTGCCCCACGCCTCCATCGGCTGGCGCCATGCCTATGGCGACCTGACACCCGCCATGGCCATGACCTATCTCAACACCGGCACCAGCTTCACCACACAGGGCCTGCCCATCGCCGAGGACAGCGTGGTGCTGGGGGCTGGCCTGGATGTGGCGCTGGGCAAGGGCCTGACGGTGGGGCTGAGCTATGACGGCGCGTTCGGCTCGTCGAGCCAGAGCAACGCCCTGCGCGGCAGCATCGGCTTTTCGTTCTGACCGGCCTCAGCAGGTCGAGGCCACCAGAGCCGGCGCCAGCGTGAAGGCAGTGGCGCCGGCGCCGATCCAGAGGCCCCAGCGCGGGATCGTCGCGTCCGGGCCGAGGTGCGCCCGCACGCGGGCGAGCAAGGCGAGGCAGGCGAGAACACCGATCAGGCACACCAGAGCGATCACCGCACGCTGAAGGCTCACCGGACCGAGCATCACGGCGGGCCAGCCGAGCGCGCAGCCGACGCCGTGCATCCCGTAAGCCGCTGCAAACGCCGCCGCCCAGATGGTGGGGCCGGCGATGAGCCAGCACAGCCAGCGCAGTCCCCCGTCCCGGCTCATGGCGCACCCGCCTGCGCCCACAGGGCTGCCATGCTCACCAAGGCGGTCGCGAGCGTATAGGACTGCCAGAGCCCCGCGTTCCGCAGCGCGCCAGCGCGGCCCGGCGCCAGTTCGCCCCGTCGTCCCAGATCCAGCGCGAAGGCGCTGAACAGCAGGGACAGCGCAATGTGCAGCCCGACATAAGCGAGGATTGCCATACGCACGGCATCCGCCGCATGGCGGGTCGGGTCGGGCGCCTGCAAGAGCACGAACGCCGCCAGCACCAGCAGGGCCACGAGATTGGCCGCCACCGCGAGACCGGAAAGGAACCCCGCCCCGCCGCCGGCCGCCAGCCGCGCCTGCGCCCGTTTCAGGCCGATAGCAGCCCCCGCCAGACATCCCGCCACGGTGGCCAGCATAAGCAGCCCGCCCGCCCCCGGTTGCCACGCCGGCATGGACGGGCCGGGCGAGACCAGCGACAGGAAGGCCAGCCCGAACAGCAGGGAGGCGAAGAACGCCCCGTCGGCGAACAGCAGGCAGCGCAGCCCGCTGTGGGTCAGCGTCTCCTCGGCATGGTGATGGACCGGCAGGTGAAGCCCGGTCGCAACCTCGACCGGCGGATGATCGCTCGTCGAAACCATCCCGCGCGCCCAGATCCAGACAAGCACCCCGACCGGCACCAGCGCGACAGGCGCCACCGCATAAAGTCCCGCCAGCAGCAGCAGCACGAAGGCACAGATGGCGAGCGCCAGCAGGAGCGGCAGCAGCGTGTTGACGGGGAGAATGGCCACATGCTCGGGCCGCGCCGTCCCCACCGAGGTCACGAGGATCTCCCGCCGCCCCCGTGGCGCGCCGGGCAGATAGCCCTCGCCGCGCGCCAGCGGCAGCATGGCGGCGGCCGCGCCCGCATCCTGCATCGCCACCCCCGGCAGGGAGGCGAAGTTGTAATTGGGCGGCGGCAGCGCCAGCGCCCAGTCGAGCCCCGGCGCCTGCCAGGGATCGCGCGGGCTGCGCTGGCCGAGCCAGACCTGAAGGATGACGTTGATCAGGAACAGGGCGAACCCGATGGCCATGACGAAGCTGAAAACCGAGGACGCCAGATTGAGCCAGACCCACTCCGGATTGTCGGGATAGGCCGGGATGCGGCGCGGCATGCCCATCAGGCCGGTCAGGTGCATGATGAAGAAGGTGCCGTGAAACCCGATGAGGATGACCCAGAAGGCCGCTTCGCCCAGCCCCTTTACCGGCCGCCGCCCGCTCATCAGCGGCATCCACCAGGACACCCCCGCCAGCATGGGAAACACGAAGCCGCCGATCAGCACGTAATGCAGGTGGGCGGTGACGAAGGCGGTGTCGTGGGCCTGCCAGTTGAAGGGCACCACCGCCAGCATCACCCCGGTCAGGCCGCCCATCACGAAGGTGAGGAAGAAGCCGAGCACATAGAGCATCGGCAGCTTCAGTTCCGGACGCCCGCGCCACAGGGTGCCGATCCACGCGAAGATCTGGACCGCCGTGGGCACCGCCACCAGCATGGACGCTGCGGAAAAGAAGGCCAGCGCCAGATGGGGAATGCCCACGGTGAACATGTGGTGGACCCAGAGGCCGAAGCTCAGGAACACCATGCCGAGGATCGCCGCCACGATGGCGCCATAGCCCACGATCCGGGTGCGGGACAGGACCGGGATGACGGTTGAGAGCACCCCCGCCGCCGGCAAGAAGATGATGTAGACCTCGGGATGGCCGAACAGCCAGAACAGGTGCTGCCAGAGCAGAGGGTCCCCGCCCCTTTGCGGATCGAAGAACGGCCAGCCGAAGGCGCGCTCGATCTCCAGCAGCACCGAGCCGAGGATGAGCGGCGGGAAGCCGGCCAGCATCATGGCCGACGTGCCCAGCATGTACCAGGCAAACAGCGGCATCTGCGTGAGCTTCATGCCCGGCGCGCGCAGGCGCAGGATCGACACCATCAGCTCGATCGCCGCCGACAGCGCGGAAATCTCCACGAAGGTGATCCCGAGCAGCCAGACATCGGCATTGATGCCCGGAGAATAGGTCCGCCCCGACAGGGGCGTGTACATGAACCACCCATCCTTCGGCGCGACGCCCGCCAGAAGGGCGGCGATGAGGATTCCCCCGCCCAGCAGGTAGCACCAATAGCCCAGCGCCGAGAGGCGCGGAAACGCGAGGTCGCGGGTGCCGAGCATCTTCGGCAGCAGATACATCGCCAGCCCTTCCAGCAGCGGGATGGCGAACAGGAACATCATGATGCTGCCATGCATCGTGAAGAACTGGTTGTAGAGCTCCGCGTCCAGAAACACGCCCTTCTGCGTTGCAAGCTGGGCGCGGATCAGCATGGCGAGCAGCCCGCCGATGCCGAAGAACACGAACGCCGTCGCCATGAAGCGCAGGCCGAGCGTGGTGTGGCTGAGGCTGGTGACCTGCCCCCACAGGCCCGGCCCGTTGGCCCAGACCGGATCAAGCTCCTTGTGGAGCGCCAGCGCCCGCCGGGGCGGGTTCGGCGGTGAGGGGGAGAGGTCGGCCGCGTCGCGGTCGATGGCGGTCATTGCGATCCCTCCCGGGGGGGCCAGAGGGCGGGATCATGGGCGATCACCTCGAAGCGCATGGCGCCGTGCTCCAGGCCGCAGAATTCGGCGCACAGACCCTCATAGGTTCCGGGCCGGTCGGCCGCGATGCGCAGGCGGTTCTGCCGTCCGGGGATGGCGTCCATCTTCCCGCCGAGTTGCGGCACCCAGAAGGAGTGGATCACATCCGACGCCGTGATGAGCACATCCACCGGCTGGCCGGCGGGGATATGCAGGACCCCCTCCGTCTCCACCGGGCCGTCGGGGCCCTCGTGGGTAAAGGTCCACACCCATTGCCGGGCATGGGCCCGCACCTCGACCGCCGGTCCATGCGGCAGGATCCGCTCGCCGGCCCAGAGCGCCACGCCGAGGGTGAGCGCGAGCACCGTGACACCAGCGCCGTCAACAGTCCGGCCCCCGCCAGCATCACCCACCAGAGGCGCGCAATATCCTGCGCCACGGGCCCGGCGGGCGCCAGCGTGGAGAGCGGGGTGTCGCATCCGGCAAGAGCGAGTGGAACCGCGATGATCCCCACGCATTGGGTGAGAGGACCACAAGCGAAAGCCGGGCAACGCACATGACCACGCCTCCCGATCTGCTGGACCCCCTCGAGGAGCGGCGTGCGCTTCAGGATACGGAATCGAAGATCGCCATCGCCGGCCATCCGCTTCACGCCATGCTGGTGGCCTTCCCCATTGCGCTCACCTTCAGCACCCTCGGCGCCGATCTGCTCTATGCCTGGACCGGCGCCCCGTTCTGGGCGCAGGCGGCCGGCTACGCGATGTTCGCCGCCTTCACCATGGGCGTGCTGGCGGGCCTCACCGGCACGGCCGAACTGCTTCTGGTGCGGGGCATCCGCAATCGGTCGGCAAGCTGGACCCACTTCATCCTCGCCGTGATGCTGCTCTCGCTGCTGGGCGCGAACTGGGTGCTCCGCATCGGCGATCCCGAAGGCGCGGTCCTGCCGGTGGGGCTGGCGCTGTCGCTGGTGGCGGCCGGGATGACCGCGATGACCGGATGGCATGGCGGGAAGCTCGTGTTCGACTATCAAATCGGCACCAGGACGGACGGCAGCGGGCGCCCCTGAGGCTCCCGCAGGGCGCGGGGAAGCGCTTCGATCAGGGGCTGGAGATCGGGCTTGGCGAGCACCAGATAGAGCACCGCGCCCATGCACAGGATGGCGAGCGGCAGCGCCAGCAGGGGCGAGGGCATGCGGTAGGTGCCGCGCTCCTCGGAGGCGCGGACGCAGAGGTGGCCGAGCCACGCATGCACCAGCACCATCCCCGCCACCACCGCGAGCTTGGCCATCAGCCAGTCGGCGGTGAGGCCGATCACCAGAATGAGGACCACCCCCACAGATATGGTGACAACCGCCGCCGGGGTGATGATCCGCGTGTAGGTGGCATGGACGAGAAGGCGAAACTCGGAAAAGCCCGCCTGGGTGCGCAGCTCGTCGCGGCGGCCATAGACCTGGAGCACGATGGGAAGGGCCAGGAGCCCCGCGCACCACACGCAGAGCGCGGCGATGTGAACGGTCTTGAGCAGCGCGATCATGTGAGCGCCACCTCCCGCCAGCCGCGCCGCAGCAGCAGGCCGCCCACCAGCAACAGGGGCAGCATTCCCGGTCCCCACATGATGAGCCCGGCCAGTTGCTGGTCGGCCAGCGCATCAAGGCCGAAGGCCGGGGCCGAGGCGAGATGCTGCGGATAGAGGATGCGCGGGGAAAGGGACGCTCGGGCTGCCAGATGGCGCAGGCGGAGACCAGCAGACCCGCCTGCATCGCCCAATAGACGCCCTCGCTCTCCCAGGCGAGCGTATAGGCGGCGGGCAGATGCCACAGCCACAGGAAGAGGGTCAGTCCGATCCCGCCCGCAAGCCGCGAGAGCGGGAGCATACGCGGCCAGGCCATCGCCAGAGCGGGGGCCGCCACCAGAACCAGAACCACATGATGCAGCGTTCGCGCCGAAAACAGCGCGGTGGTCAGCGCACACAAGGGGGACACGAAGGCCATGAACAGCGCCAACGACGCCACCAGCGCCGGTCCCCGCCGCATGCCCGGAACCATGGCGGCAACCACCATGGGGGCTATCGACAGGGCCAGCGGCAGAAGCCCGATGTTCCACGCGGTCATCAGGGTCTGCGGCGCGGGGGCGGGACCGCAATAGGGAATGATCTGATCCATGCCGGGACACCATCGAAGCTGGACAGACCGGGGACAGTCACGGGCGCACGCGCCCGCTGCCCACGACGGTCGCAGGGGATCAGGGCCGCGGTGCGCCGAAGTCATGCCGTCCGGAACGACACTGCCGCGCCGGAATGCCGGTGCACCGCCTCTGACCTAACGGAACAGACGGGCGGAGGTTCCGGCGGAAACGGCCATGTTTGCGTTTTCCCTCGCCAGACACCGGGCGCCGGGCATCAGGCGGGGCCGGCGCGTCGGACAAAGGCCTGCCAGTATGCCAACGCCACCAGCGCGCCGCCGATCATGTTGCCAAGGGTGGCGGGGACCAGATTGCCGAGGATCGCCGGCAGGGAGAGGGCCGCATCCATCTGGCCGGTGAGGGTCTGCACCATCAGCGCATAGGGCAGCAGGTACATGTTGGCGACCGAGTGCTCCAGCCCGGCGGCGACAAAGGCCGCCACGGGCAGGAGGATGCCGGCAAGCTTCTGCGTGACGGTGCGGCCGGCATAAGCAAGCCACACCGCAAGGCACACCAGCATGTTGGCGAGCACCCCGCTGGACAGGGTGGTGAGGAACCCGTTCCCGGTCTTGCCGGCCCCGAGATCCAGCGCCGCCTGCCCGACAGCACCGCCGCCCGCCTCATGCACCCCTGCGGCAAGCACCAGCGCGGCGAGGAGGAGAGAGCCGACGAGGTTGGCGCCATAGACCATGGCCAACGCCACCATCACCCGGGGCAGGGGGATGCGGCCTGCCGCCAGCGGGCCCACCATCAGCATGTTGCCGGTGAAGAGTTCGGCACCGGCAATCAGCACCAGTGCGAGACCGGCGGAGAACACCGCCCCAGCCAGCACCTGCCCCACCCCATGGGGGAGGGCGTCCGCACCCGCCAGCGCCACCGTCGCGAACAGGCCGCCCATGCCGATATAAACGCCGGCAAGCACGCCGAGGACGATCATCGGCCACGGCGCAAGCCCCGCCTTGGCCTCAACGGCCGCGAACACCTCTTCGGCGAGATCCGGAGGATCCGGAGCCGTCAGCTTTTCGGTCATGGCGCGCTCCGGCGAGGGAAGGGTCACTCCCGAAAGACCCGGACAGGCACGGACTTCGCGGCCGGCGTCTTGCTGCCTTCGGCGAAATGCCAGAGCGGTATCAGCGCGTTGCACTCGGGGAAGTAGGACGCGCAGGTGCCCGGGGGCAGGTCGTAGTCGATCACCTGGAAGCCGCCCATGGAGCGGTGGCGTCCGTCCTCCACCGCCGTCACCAGCCGGACCGGGCCCTCATCGGCCAGACCCAGCCTGATCCGGTCGTCCCGGTTCATCATCACCACCATGCGCGAGCCGCTGATGCCGCGCAGTCGGTCGGACAGCCCGTAGACGGTGGTGTTGAACTGGTCGTTCGAGCGCAGGGTGATCAGGCGCAGCACATCCACATCCGCGTCATCGTCGAAGCTCGCCGACAGGCCGGCGGGACAATGGAAGTTGGCCTTTCCGCTTTCCGTTTCCCATTGCCGGTCGCGCGCCGCCACGGGACGCGGAAATCCGCCGGGGATGTCGAGCCGGCCGTTGAAGTCCCGGAACTGGTCCGGAAAGGTGGCCTCGATGGCATCGCGCACCCGCCCATAGTCCGCCACCCAGTCATCCCAGGGCACCAGCGGGTTGGGCGGCAGCAGGGCCTTGGCCAGCTCCGCGACGATCTTCGGCTCCGACAGCAAGCTGTCGGCCGCCGGGTCGAACTTGCCGTGCGAGGCATGGATGCAGGTGGTGGAATCCTCCATGGTGACGATCTGCGGACCGCCTGCCTGGGTGTCGATCTCGGAGCGCACGAGGGTGGGCAGGAGATAGGTGGTCTTCGCCGTGACGAGATGGGCGCGATTGAGTTTGGTCGCGATCTGCACGCACACATCGAGGCCGCGCCACTTCTCTTCCATCAGCTCCCGCTCGGGAATGGCGCGGACGAAATTGCCGCCCAGCCCGATGAAGGCGCGCACCCGCCCCTCCACCACGGCCTCGCAGACTTCCACCGTATTCATGCCGTCCTTGCGCGGGGGCTCGAAGCCATATTGCAGGGCGAGCCGGTCCAGCGGCACCAGTTCGACCTTCTCCGCGATGCCGACCGTGCGCTGGCCCTGCACGTTGGAATGGCCGCGCACCGGGCAGATGCCGGCGCCGGGCTTGCCGATCTGGCCGCGCATCAGCAGCAGATTCACCAGCGTGCGGACAGTGTCCACGCCGAGGCGATGCTGGGTCAGCCCCATGCCATAGATGGCGATGACCGCCTTTGCCTGCGCGAAGGTGAGAGCTGCAGCCTCCAGCGAAGCTTGCGGCAGCCCGGATGCGCGTTCGATCTCCGGCCATCCGGTCGCGCGCACCTGCGCTTCAAACTCCGAAAAGCCAGATGTGTGCTCGGCGATGAACGCCACATCCAGCACACGCTCGGCGCCCATCGCCTGCGCCTCGTCATCCAGCGCCAGCACGGCCTTGGCCATGGCGACGATCGCGGCGATGTCGCCGCCCGCGCGCACCTGGTAATATTGCGTCGCGATCTTGGTGGGGCTGTTGGTCAGCATCTGGCCGGGCCGCTGCGGATTGACGAACTCCTCCCAGCCCTTCTCCCGCAGAGGATTGAACACCACCACGGGCGCGTCCCGCTCGCGCACCTCCTGAAGGCTGTGCAGCAGGCGCGGCGCGTTCGACCCCACATTCTGGCCGAACGAGAAGATGCAGTCGGTCTTGGCGAAGTCGTCCAGCAGCACGGTGCCGACCGGCGTCCCGATGCTCAGGGGCAGGGCCACCGAGGTGGTCTCGTGGCACATGTTCGAGCTGTCGGGCAGATTGTTGGTGCCGTAGAGGCGCGCCAGCAACTGGTACATGTAGGAGGTTTCGAGGGAGGCCCGCCCCGAGGCATAGAACACCACGTCATCCGGCGCGAAGGCCTTCAACCGCGTGCCGATATCGGCGAACGCCTCGTCCCACGTCACCGGCACATAGGTGTCGGTTTCGGCCTCATAGCGCATCGGCTCGGTCAGCCGGCCCTGCTTTTCCAGTTCGTGGTCCGACCAGCCGAGCAGTTCCGTAACGGTGTGGCGGGCGAAGAAGTCCGGGGTGGTCCGGCGCGAGGTGAGATCCCAGAACGTGGCCTTGGCGCCGTTCTCGCAGAATTC
>NCCY01000332.1:5670-7004 GCA_002279855.1 Rhizobiales bacterium 12-68-15 | reverse complement strand
AGGCTGCCGGCGAAGCTCGCCAGCAGCAGCACCGCAAGGTCGGGGAGCGGGGACAGCACCGGAGCGGCGACGGGGGCCGGCCCGCTCGCCCCGCCGAGAATCTGCGTCAGCAGCGCCACCAGCAGGAACAGCCGCATGGCCTGCGCAAACGCGACGCGGCGCATGTCCGCATCGCTCGCCTGCGCCATGGCGATCACCGCCGAGAGGGCGCCCGGCACCGAGGCATAATAGGCGGTGGCGAGGTTCCAGCCCGCGACCTTGCGCAGGAACAACGTCACGCACGCCATCACGCCGACGATGCTGAGCGCGAGGAAGGACATGCTCACCGGCCAGGTCACCGCCTTCTGCATCATCTCGGGGGTCAGCGCGGTGCCCATGGAACAGCCAAGCACGGTGAAGCAGGCAAAGCGCAGCGGCTCCGGCAGGCGCGCGGGCGCCCCGCACAGGGTCAGCACCGTCACCGCCACCAGCGCGCCGCACATCCAGGGCGCGGGCAGTCCCAGCACGGCGAAGGCGAGCCCGCCCGCTCCCGCCGTGACGAGGGTGGCAAGGGCGGGGATCAGCGACGGACGGTCGATCTTCAGGCGGAGCATGCAGGGCGGGATCGGATCGGGGGAGGGGTCAGGTGGCGGAACGGGCGGTGATCCAGCCGGCGAGCCGGCGCGCCGCCTCGCCAAGCTGCGCCTCGCCGCGCGCGAAGCACAGGCGCAGGAAGCCCTCTCCGCCGGGGCCGAAGGCGGTGCCGGGGGCGATGCCCACCCGCGCCTCGTCCACCAGCCGAAGGCCGAGCTTGCGCACGTCGGTTTCGCCGGTGATGCCGAAGAACAGGTAGAAGGCACCCGGCGGCTTCGCGAGCCGCACCTGCCCGGTGGCGAGCAGCGTGTCCGACACCAGCTCGCGGCCGGCCCGCGCCCGCGCCACCTGCTCGGCGACGAAGCCGTCGCCCTGCTCCAGGGCCGCGATGGCGCCGCGCTGCATGAAGGCGGCAACACCGGAGGTGGAATACTGGATAATGTTCTCGATCACCTGCCCGAGCACGGGCGGCGCCTCGATCCAGCCGATGCGCCAGCCGGTCATGGCCCAGTTCTTGGAGAAGGTCTGCACGAACAGGATCGCATCGTCCGGCGCCATCACGTCGTGGAAGGAGGGGGCCCGCCCGCCGGCATAGTGGAACTGGCCGTAAATCTCGTCGGCGATGATCCACAGGCCGTGCCGGCGCGCCAGATCCAGCACGAAGCGCAGGTCGTCATGGGTGGCGACGAAGCCGGTTGGGTTGGCGGGGGTGTTGAGGAAGATGGCGCGGGTGCGCGCCGTGATGGCGTCGGCAAAGCGCG
>NCCY01000332.1:2730-5605 GCA_002279855.1 Rhizobiales bacterium 12-68-15 | reverse complement strand
CCCCAGCGCCATGGCGAAGGCGGTCTGGATCGCCTGCATGCCGGAGCCGGTGACGAAGAAGCGCTCCGGATCGACCGGCGTGCCATAGAGCCGCGCATGGTAGCGGGCGATGGCGGCGCGCAGGTCCGGCAGCCCGCGCTGCCAGGTGTAGAAGGTCTCGCCGGCCTGGAGCGAGGCGGCCGCCGCCGCGCAGATGAAGGCCGGGGTCGGCACGTCGCCCTCGCCCGCCCAGAGCGGAATGGTGCCCTCCCGTGCGCGGCCGTAATTCATCACCTCGACGATGCCGCTCTCGGGAAGGTCGCGCACATGGGCGCGCACCCGGTCGAGCAAAGCGGGGAAGGGGTGGGGCGGGTGCGTCATGGGGAGAGGCCGGACGGTGAGGAGGGCAATGTGCGGCGCCCGATTCGCGCCGGAACGACAGGGCCGCGACCATAACGCCCTTTGCGCGCCCGCACCCCTTCCGAAATGGCGGAGCGCGGCGCGCGCCCTTGCGCCAAGCGGGAGGCTCGGCGGCTGGCGTCCTCTGGTCCGTGTCGCTGCGTGGGCATTGTTGCGCCGGTGCAAATTGAGAATTGCAGTTCGGGGGCTTCAATTGCAGGCCCTGACTGCTTAGGTGCAGCCGGGGCCGCGTGCGCGGCCAGCCAGACAGGTGAATTCATGACCTATCACGTCGATTCCGCCGCCCTCGACACGCTGTTCCTCAAGGCCCGTTCGCACAATGGCTGGACCGATCAGCCGGTGTCGGACGAGGAACTGCGTGCCCTCTATGATCTCGCCATCTATGGGCCGACCTCGGCGAACACCCAGCCCGCGCGCTTCGTGTTCCTGAAGACCCCCGAGGCCAAGGAGCGCCTGCGCCCCGCCCTCTCCGAAGGCAACCTGAAGGCCCTTGCCGCCCCGGTCATCGCGCTCATCGGCTATGACCTCGAATTCTACGAGAAGATCCCCCAGCTCTTCCCGCACAATCCCGGCTTCAAGGCCGTGTTCACCGGCAATCCGGGCATGGTGGAGCCCCACGCGTTCCGCAATTCCTCGCTCCAGGGCGCCTATTTCATCATCGCCGCCCGCGCGGTGGGCCTCGATGTTGGCCCCATGTCCGGCTTCGATGCGGCCAAGGTGAACGCCGAATTCTTCCCGGACGGCAAGGTGAAGGTGAACTTCATCGCGGCCCTCGGCCATGGCGACCATTCCAAGGTGTTCGACCGCCTGCCCCGCCTGCCCTTCGATGAAGGCGCGAGCATCATCTGATATCCCGCCGCCCGGATTCGTCCGGGCGAGACCGTTTGTCAGTGGTCATCGAGGCGCGCCGGCCCGTCCGGCGCGCCTTTTTTTGTCCGTATGGCGCCGGAAACGCACTTTCCGGCCTGCGGACGCGTGTCCGTCCACAGCGGGGGCTTGCGCGATATGCGCGTGTTCCGCTATGGTTCCCCGGCTTTCCCCAACGCAGGCAGTGCGCGCTTCGGTTTTCCGGTCGCTTCAGGGACCAGGGTCGGCGCGTAAGGCAGAGCCAGATCCCCCCGGCTTTCCTCAAGACCTGCGGCCCCCCCAGCACACAGAGCCGGCCTCCCCGTGAGGCTCAGGTCCATTCAAGATTTCGAGGCTTTCCCCGATGCGGGAAGTGAAACTCCAGGATCTCAAGTCCAAAACCCCCGTCGAACTGCTCGCTTTTGCCGAGGAAAACCAGGTCGAGAATGCGAGCACCCTGCGCAAGCAGGAACTGATGTTCGCCATTCTCAAGCAACTGGCCGCGAGCGAGACCGAGATCATCGGCGAGGGCGTCGTCGAGGTGCTCCAGGACGGCTTCGGCTTCCTGCGCTCGCCGGATGCGAACTATCTACCCGGCCCGGACGACATCTATGTCTCCCCCTCGCAGATCCGCCGCTTCGGCCTGCGCACCGGCGACACGGTCAACGGCCAGATCCGCTCTCCCAAGGAGGGCGAACGCTATTTCGCGCTGCTCAAGGTCAACACGATCAATTTCGAAGACCCCGAGAAGGCGCGCCACAAGATCAATTTCGACAACCTCACCCCGCTTTATCCGGATGAACGGCTGAAGCTGGAACTTGAGGACCCCACCCGCAAGGACTTCTCGGCGCGGGTCATCGACATCGTCTCGCCCATCGGCAAGGGCCAGCGCGGCCTCATCGTCGCCCCGCCCCGCACCGGCAAGACCGTTCTGCTCCAGAACATCGCCAAATCCATCACCGCCAACCATCCGGAATGCTTCCTGATCGTGCTGCTCATCGACGAGCGGCCCGAAGAAGTCACCGACATGCAGCGCTCGGTGAAGGGCGAAGTGGTCTCCTCCACCTTCGACGAACCGGCCTCGCGGCACGTGCAGGTGGCCGAAATGGTCATCGAGAAGGCCAAGCGCCTCGTGGAGCATGGCCGCGACGTGGTGATCCTGCTGGATTCCATCACCCGCCTCGGCCGCGCCTACAACACGGTGGTCCCCTCCTCCGGCAAGGTGCTGACCGGCGGCGTGGACGCCAACGCCCTCCAGCGGCCCAAGCGCTTCTTCGGCGCCGCCCGCAATATCGAGGAAGGCGGCTCCCTCACCATCATCGCCACCGCGCTCATCGATACCGGCTCGCGCATGGACGAGGTGATCTTCGAGGAGTTCAAGGGCACGGGTAACTCCGAAGTTATCCTCGACCGCAAGGTGGCGGACAAGCGCGTGTTCCCGGCCATCGACATCACCCGGTCCGGCACCCGCAAGGAAGAGCTTCTGGTGCCCCCGGACGTGCTCAAGAAGATGTATGTCCTGCGCCGCATCCTCAATCCCATGGGCACGGTGGACGCCATCGAGTTCCTTCAGGACAAGCTGCGCCAGACCAAGACCAATGGCGACTTCTTCGATTCCATGAACACCTGA
>NCCY01000332.1:506-2656 GCA_002279855.1 Rhizobiales bacterium 12-68-15 | reverse complement strand
CCGCCGGCGTCGCCCTGTCGGGGTGCGGGCCGGAGAAGATGACCAAGCCCGGCGCCAGCGCGCAGGATTACGACATCGCCCGCGCGCGGTGCGAAGGCGAGGCCTGGTCGCAGCTTCCCGCCGCGCCGACCGTCACCACCACGGTCGCCGGCTATTATTCCTCCACCGGCATCCAGTGCACCCCCAATTCCGCCGGCGGGCATGACTGCAAGCAGGGCCAGCGCTGGAATCCGCCGGTCTATGGCTCCAAGGATGCCAATGCCGAAGGCCGCGCGGCCATCGTGCGGGCGTGCCTGATCAATGATGGCTGGACCCCCGCCAGCAGCGGCTGACCCTGTGCCGGCGCGGTCGCCCCGGCCGGCGCACTTTTTTGATAGAGAAAACGTGATCCGGGCGAAATGCGGTGCACTTCGCTCAGCGCGTGCTTTATTCATGGGCGCAGGTTCGGGGGCGACATCGACCATGTGGCTGTTTCGTCTGGTGCTCGTATCCGCAGGGCTGATCGTTGCGGGATGCGCGAGCGGCTCCAACTCGGCATCCGAGCAGGCCGCCCAGGCGGCCGCGTTCGAACAGGCGCGCGCGCAGTGCCAGGCCAAGGCCAATGCGCGCCTGCCGCTGACCACCTATGGCGATGATTATGCCGACGAGCGCGATTCCATGGTCCGTGCCTGCCTGATCAATATGGACTGGCAACTCGGCCCGCCGCCTCCCGCCGCACCGCCCCCGGCCGCTCCGGCACAGTGATCGGCGCCGCCGCCGGACTGCGCGCCGCGTCGCCTCGATGCACCTTTCCTCAACCGTAACCGTCATAAGGTCTCACTCATGGCCATACCCTTCGGCGTGCTGAGGGGCCGGCAGGGTCAAGGTGCGAGGTGACATGCGGGCGAGCGGCGAACGGCCACGGCGGATCATTGTGGATTGCAGCCACATCGCGCCCCATCCCGCGCCCACCGGCATCCCGCGCGTGGTGATGAATTATGTGGAGCACGGGACGCCGGTTGCTGCCCGCGCAGGCGTCGAGGTTCTGTGCGCCGAGGCCGGGCCGGACGGCTTCCATCTGCGCGATCTCGGCCCCATCGCGGCGGCCGAGGTGCGGGCGCGCAAGCCGATCGGCCTGAAGCTCAAGCTGGAGGCGGCACGCTATGGTGCCCGGCTGCTAGGGGCGCTGGCACGGCTTGCGGCCGCACTGGTGCCGGCGCGCGGGGTGCGGCGGGCCATGGCGCATCTGGAAGCCTTCAGCCTCGACATGGTGCCGGCCATGCAGCGCCGTCGACACCGAGACCTCGGCCTATGCGCGCGCCCACGCGGCGGGGGCGGAGGTGGTGTTTCTGGTGCACGATATCCTCCCCGTCACCATGCCCGCTCATTATGTCTATCCGTGGCGGCAGGAGTTCGAGGCGCGGCTGTCCGCCTCGCTCGACGTGGTCAGCCACTATTACTGCATCTCCGGCGAGACGCTGCGCAGCCTCAAGGCCCATGCCGCGTGGCAGGGCCACAGCCCGCGCGCCAGCATCGCCTATAACGGATTTGACCCTGAGCCGACTGCACACGGGGAGGTGCCCGCCGCGCTCGATGCCGTGCTCGCCGAGGCGCCGTGGCTGATGGTGGGCACCCTGGAGCCGAAGAAAGGCCATGAGGACGCCATCGCGGTCTTTTCTCACCTCTGGGGTGCGGGGTATGCGCGGCCGCTGGTGCTGATCGGACGGCGGGGCTGGATGAGCGAGCCCATCCGCGACATCATTCAGACCTCGCCCTGGCTTGGCACGCGCCTGTTCTGGTTTGACGGTCTGGACGACGGGGCGGTGGCCGCCGCCTATCGCAAGGCCCATGCCTTGCTGTTCGCCTCGGAGGCGGAGGGCTTCGGCCTGCCGCTGCTGGAGGCGGTGTCCCACGGCGTGCCGGTGGTGACCCGCGACATCGCGGTCGCGCGCGAAGTTCTGGGTGAGGGTGACTTCTACTTCGCGGGACGTGCCGGCCTGATCGCGGCCCTCACCGCGCTGGAGGCGCCGATCCGTCGCGCCGCCGTGCGTGAGCGTCAGGCGCGGATGGTGTGGTGGGACTGGGCGAGCGTGGCCGAGGCCGTCGTCACCGACCTGATGCGCGCGCCGGACGCACGCGGCGTCGGGGAGGTCGTGCTGGACCCGTCACGG
>NCCY01000332.1:0-484 GCA_002279855.1 Rhizobiales bacterium 12-68-15 | reverse complement strand
CGGCCCGTCGTGCAGGCGCGCAAAAGTGGCACGGACGTCGAAATGCCCAGAAAAGTTGCTTCAATAGGATGAGCGCCAGCGGCCGATCGGCCTCTCGTCCATACCTTTTCATGTCGCTCGAAAAACGCCCGCCACAGCGCTTCTGAAGCCATTTGCGGGGCAGTCGGATTTTTCCGCTGCGCCGCAAATGGGGTTTTGGGCTCTTCTGACCTCATTTCAGCCAAAGCGTCGCCAGCGACTCCGGTTCGGTCACCGGCGCAGAACACTGGCCGGCGCGGCACACGAAAGCGGCGCCGTCTGCCGGTGCGGTGGCTTGCCGGGCGCGGGCCAAGCTGCCTTCGGGCAGCGCGCCGGCCTCATCCACCGCGATGACGGTGCGGTCGAGGAAGGGCAGGGCGAGGGCCGCGTCCCGGAACCGGCCCTCCGCATCATTCACCACCGCAATCTCGGCCAGCGAGAGACGGGTGCCGATGGCGTTCAGCAG
>NCCY01000036.1:4936-20408 GCA_002279855.1 Rhizobiales bacterium 12-68-15 | reverse complement strand
TCCGGGCGTCCGCGCTTTCCGGTGCCCAGCAGAATGCCGCGCTGCACCGCCTGCGCGCCGAACTTGGTCTTCAGCGCATCCATCGCCTGTTCGGCAGCCTTGAGGCGCGGGGTGCGCGCGTCCAGCAGGTCCGCAGGGTCGGCATCTTCGGCGGGCCCGAGGTCCGACAGCCCGACGCCGATCAGCCGGAAGAAGGTGCCGTCCATCTCCTTCAGCAGCAGATCGTGCGCCTCCTCATAGAGCCGCGCCGCAAGCAGGGTGGGATTTTCCAGCGACCGCGAGCGGGTGCGGGACCGGAAGTCTGCGGTCTTCAGCTTGAGCGTGACGGTGCGGCCGGCCATGTCCTTGCGCCGCATCCGTCCGCAGACCTCCTCGGCCAGGGCATACAGCGCCTGCTCCAGCGGGCGCAGATCGCGGATATCGGTGTCGAAGGTGGTCTCCGCCGAAACGCTCTTGGCCTCCCGTTCGGGCGTGACCTTGCGGGTATCGAGCCCGCGCGCGAGCCGCCACAGGCGCAGGCCCTCCGCGCCGTAGCGCCGCGCGAGGTCGCTGTCCGAAGCCGCCTGAAGATCGGCGATCTTGTGGTAGCCATCCCGCGCCAGCTTCGCCCCGAAGGCCGGGCCGACGCCCCAGATGAAGGTGACCGGACGGGGGGCCAGGAACGCCGCCGCTTCACTCTGACCGATCACGGAGAAGCCGCGCGGCTTGTCGAGGTCCGACGCGGTCTTGGCGAGGAACTTGTTCGCGGCGAGACCAACCGAGAGGGTGATGCCGATCTTTGCCTCCACCTCCCGCGCCAGCCGCGCCAGCGTGCGGCCCGGGGAAAGGCCGTGGAGGGGGGCTGTCCCGGACAGATCGAGGAACGCCTCGTCGATGGAGAGGGGCTCCACCAGCGGGGTGAGGGCAAGCATCATCTCGCGCACCTGCCGGCCGACCTCGGCATATTTGCGCATGTTCGGCTTGATGATGACCGCCTGCGGGCAGAGCGCCTTCGCCTTGAACATGGGCATGGCGGACCGCACCCCGTGGATGCGGGCGATGTAGCAGGCGGTGGAGACGACGCCCCGCACGCCGCCGCCGATGATGACCGGGACATCGCTGAGGCGCGGGTCGTCGCGCTTCTCGATGGCGGCATAAAAGGCGTCGCAGTCCACATGGGCGATCGCGAGGCTGTCCGCCTCGGGATGCCGGACAAGGCGAGGGCTGCCGCAGGCCCGGCAGCGCGGCTCCGGCCCCGCATCGGCGAGGCAGTCGCGGCAGAAGCCGAAGCCCGGGCGGGTCATGTCAGGGGGCGCGCCGCGCCGGCGCGTCGGGATCGAACGGCGGTTCGAGCACACTCAGGGCATGCACCACATCCAGCGGCCGCAGCTTCGCCTCTGCGACGAAGGCCAGCAGCATGGCGTCCTCCGACAGCACGAAGTGCAGCACGGCGGCACCGAAGGCGGGCTCCTGCGCCCGCGCCCGCAAATCGCCCGGCCCGAGGCCGCTCTGGGCGAGGAAGCCGCCAATGCGCTCCATATCCGAAGCCAGCCAGGTGAGCGCCTGGACCGCAATGGCGGAAGCCGCTTCCTGCGCGCGGGCGGCACCGGGCGGATTGTATCTGTCTTTCATGGGCATTTGCGCTTCCGCAAGGAATTGTCCGTAGTTACCTAGGGGCTGGTCCGGTCAGGCTGAATCATTCCGAACGGTGAGCCAGTCTCTGAAATCGTGACAGGGAACGTGGTGCGGGTGCGATTGCGATGCAAGCGCCCGGAAACGTGCTCTAAGGATGCATCATGTCCGATCCGCGCGCTCCTGCGAAGCGGGGAGGATGGCGGGGGACGGGAAATGCCCAAGACGGTGATGATCGTTGAGGACAATGAACTCAACATGAAGCTTTTCCACGACCTGCTGGAGGCGCACGGCTATCGCACCGTCGAAACCCGCAACGGCATCGAGGCCATGGCGCTCGCCCGCGAGCACATGCCGGACCTGATCCTCATGGACATCCAGCTTCCCGAAGTGTCCGGCCTCGAAGTCACCAAATGGCTGAAGGCGGATCCGGATCTCAAGGGAATCCCGGTGGTTGCCGTCACCGCCTTTGCCATGAAGGGCGACGAGGAACGCATCCGCGCCGGGGGGTGCGAGGCCTATCTGTCCAAGCCGATCTCGGTCGCCAAATTCCTGTCGACGGTGCGCGAATACGTCGGAAACTGATTCTCGTGAATTGATTTCCCCCGCCGTTCGGCTAGGGTCGAAGGATCGGGTGACACGGTTGCCGAGGGGCCGGAAACGGCGCGGCGGCCGTCATCGATAACCCTGCGGGGTGCTCAGGTCCGCCGCATCTCCTGGGTCCGTGGGGTTCGGCCGGCGGTGGGTCGCAACATGCGGGAGGCCTCCCCGCGCGGCTCCCGCCGGCCATCCGATCTTCGCCCGGGATGCCATCAGGACGCCCGGATCATGGCGCGCTCCGGCTGCGCCCGTGGCGCGCATTCCTGCCATCCAATGCTGATCTAGCCTTGGCAAGCCGTTTGCCCCTATAAGCGCGCCATCGGCCGGGCAGGGATCACCCGCCCTGCGGGATGATCCGGCGCCCCTCCGTGTCCGTAGCGCCGTCATGCCCTTCTGGCAGAGGAAAGTGAAGATCATGACCGGAACCGTGAAATCCAGCGCCGGCCTCGATGTGCGCCGCCGCCGCATCCTTTTCCGCGCCTGGCATCGCGGCACGCGCGAGATGGACCTGCTGATGGGCCGCTTCGCCGACGCCATGATCGACCAGCTCACCGAAGAGGAAGTGGAAGCCTTCGAGGAGCTGATCGAGGTGCAGGACCCGGACCTGTTCTCCTGGATCAGCGGTTCCTCCGAGCCGCCGGGCGATTTCGACACGCCGATCTTCCGCAAGCTGAAGGATTGGCACCTCTCCGGCGTCGGCGTCCCGGACTAGCAGATCGCCCTGTTGCGGCGGGCGACCGCCTGTTTTCTTGATGGATCGTGACCCGTGAAGCGCCCCCGCCTGACCGCAGACCTGATTGCCCCCGGCCACACGCTCACGCTCGCGCGCGTGCCCGACGGCATGGAAGCCCTCGCGGTGGCGGATCTCGCCCGCATGCTCGCGGCGCGCAAGGATGCCCCCTGGCCGAGCCTCGCGGTCATCTGCCGCGACGGCCAGCGGATGGCGGCGCTGGAGCGGGGGCTCTCCTTCTTTGCCCCGCAGCTGGACGTGCACACCTTCCCCTCGTGGGATTGCCTTCCCTATGACCGCGCCTCGCCGAACGGGGCCATCATCGCCCAGCGCATGACGACCCTGGCGCGGCTCTCCCGCGTCAAGGGCGGGTGCGCCGCCGTGGTGCTGACGACGGTGAACGCGTCCGTCCAGCGGGTGCCGGCGCGGGCGCTGGTCGCCGCCCAGTCCCTGTCGGCCGCGCCGGGCAATGCCATCGCGCTCGATGGCGTGGTGGAATGGGCCGAGCGCAACGGCTATCTGCGCACCCCCACGGTGCGCGATACCGGCGAATATGCCGTGCGCGGCGGCCTGATCGACCTGTTCCCGCCGGGCCTGCCCCAGCCCATCCGCCTCGATTTCTTCGGCGACACGCTGGAAACCATCCGGACCTTCGATCCGGAGACCCAGCGCAGTTCCGGCCAGCAGCGCGCGCTCGATCTCGTGCCCATGGCCGAGTTCCAGTTGACCACCGACACCATGCGCAAGTTCCGGATGGCCTATCTTGCCGAATTCGGCGCCGACACGCGGGGCGATACGCTCTACGAGGCGGTGAGCGAGGGGCGCCGGCATCCGGGCATGGAACACTGGCTGCCCCTGTTCCACGAGGGGCTCGACACGCTGTTCGACTATCTCGACGACGTGCCGCTCATGGTGGAGCAACTGACCGACGAAGCCGCCGGTGAGCGCATCGCGCAGGTGAAGGACTATTACGACGCCCGCCGCGAAGCCCTGGCGACGGCCGGTTCTGGCGCCGTCTACAAGCCGCTGCCGCCGGACCGCCTGTATCTGACCGGAGAGGAATGGCGCGCACGGGTGACGGGGTCGTCGCTGGTGCGGTTCACCCCGTTTGCCGTCCCGGAGGGCGGAGCGGGCAAGGTCATCGACCTTGGAGGCATTCAAGGCCGCTCGTTCGCGGCCGAGCGGGCGGACCCGGAGGGCAATGTCTTCGACGCGGCCGTTGCCCATGTGCGCGCGCTTCAGAAATCGAAGAAGGTCATTGTCGCGGCCTGGAGCGAGGGCTCGCGCGAGCGTCTGGGCACGGTTCTGGCGGATCACGGCCTGAAGGACAGCACCGCCATCTCCCGTTTCGAACTGCTGGGCGCCCTGCCGAAGACGCAGGTGGCCTTGGCCGTTCTCGGCGTCGAGGCCGGGTTCGAGACCGATGACTTCGCCGTCGTGGCCGAGCAGGACATTCTGGGCGACCGGCTCGTGCGCCCCAAGCGCAAGGCCCGCCGGCCGCAGGACGTGATCTCCGAACTCACCTCCATGACCGCCGGTGATCTCGTGGTCCATGTGGATCACGGCATCGGGCGGTTCGTGGGCCTCAAGGCCATCGAGGCCATGGGCGCGCCCCATGACTGCCTGGAAATCCACTATGCGGGTGGCGACAAGCTGTTCCTGCCGGTGGAAAATCTCGAACTGCTGACCCGCTACGGTTCGGAGGAGACGGAAGCCCAGCTGGACAAGCTGGGCGGCTCGGGCTGGCAGACGCGCAAGGCGCGGATGAAGAAGCGCATCCGCGAGATGGCGGGCGAACTCATCAAGATCGCCGCCGCGCGGCATCTGGTGGAGGCGCCCCGGCTCGTGCCGGCCCCCGGCCTCTACGACGAATTCCGCGCCCGCTTCCCTTATGAGGAGACGGAAGATCAGGAAGCCGCCATCGACGCGGTGCTGGATGATCTGGCCGCCGGGCGCCCCATGGACCGGCTGGTCTGCGGCGACGTGGGCTTCGGCAAGACGGAAGTTGCCCTGCGCGCCGCCTTCGCGGTGGCGCTCTCGGGCAAGCAGGTCGCGGTGGTCGTGCCCACCACGCTGCTGGCCCGCCAGCATTTCCGCACCTTCCAGGAGCGTTTCAAGGGCCTGCCTGTCAATATCGCGCAGGCGTCACGGCTGGTCACCGGCAAGGACATGACCGCCGTGAAGACCGGGCTTCAGGACGGCACGCTCGATATCGTGGTGGGCACCCATGCGCTGCTGGGAAAGGGCATCCATTTCAAGGATCTCGGCCTCGTCATCGTGGACGAGGAGCAGCATTTCGGCGTCGCCCACAAGGAGCGGCTGAAGGCGCTGCGCGCCGCGGTGCATGTGCTCACGCTCACCGCGACCCCCATTCCCCGCACGCTGCAACTGGCCATGACCGGCGTGCGCGAACTGTCCCTCATCGCCACGCCGCCGGTGGATCGCCTGGCGGTGCGCACCTTCATCACCCCGTTCGATCCGCTCATCGTGCGCGAGGCGCTGCTGCGCGAGCGCTATCGCGGCGGGCAGAGCTTCTATGTGGTACCCCGCATCGAGGATCTGGCCGAGGTGCGCACCTTCCTGGAAAAGGCGGTGCCGGAAGTGAAGGTGGCGGTGGCCAACGGGCAGATGAGCGCCACGGCGCTCGAAGACATCATGTCCGCCTTCTATGACGGCCAGTATGACGTGCTGCTCTCCACCACCATCGTGGAAAGCGGCCTCGACGTGCCCAATGCCAACACGCTCATCATCCACCGCGCCGACATGTTCGGCCTCGCCCAGCTCTACCAGCTGCGCGGGCGGGTGGGACGCTCGAAGGCGCGGGCCTATGCCATCTTCACGGTGCCGGCATCGAAGCCCATCACCGCACAGGCGGAGCGCCGGCTGAAGGTGCTCCAGTCGCTGGAGACGCTGGGTGCGGGCTTCCAGCTCGCCAGCCACGACCTCGACATTCGCGGCGCGGGCAACCTGCTGGGCGACGAACAGTCCGGCCATATCAAAGAAGTCGGCTACGAACTGTACCAGGAGATGTTGCAGGAGGCGATCGAGAACCTCAAGGCGGGCATCACCGAGATTGCACAGGACAAGTGGTCGCCCAACATCACCATCGGCATGCCGGTGCTGATCCCCGAGGATTACGTGGCCGATCTGCATGTGCGCCTGGCCCTGTACCGGCGCCTTGCGGATCTCGACGACGAGGCGGCGCTGGACGCCTTTGGCGCCGAGATCATCGACCGCTTCGGCCCCGCGCCGGCCGAGATCGACCATCTGCTCAAGCTCACCCACATCAAGGTGCTGGCCCGTCGGGCCAATGTGGAAAAGGTGGACGCCGGCCCGAAGGGCGTCGTGTTCGGCTTCCGGGACAACCAGTTCGCCGATCCGTCCGGCCTCGTCGCGCTGATCAATGCCGAAGGACCTCAGGCAAAGGTGCGGCCTGATTTCAAGGTTGTGTTCCTGCGCGACTGGCCGAGCGCCGAGGCCCGCCTCAAGGGGACGCTCGCCGTGCTGACCAAACTCGCCCGCCTCACCAACAAGAGGAAGGTTGCGTAGAATTCCCGGGGCTGCGCAGGTTGCTGCGCGCCCCGAATTTGTTTGTGTTTCCGAAGTTTGCCATGGAAACAATCTTTAATTTTGTTCATCTTTCGGCTAGGCTTGTCCATCTCGTCTTCTGATGTTGCGGATCGAAGAAGGGGCGCTGAGTGCTGGCCGGCAGCTTTCAGTGCGCAGTGGGGGCGCTGTTTTTCATGAAGGATCGGGTAGAGCGCGCGAATACGACCTTGGTCGCAGCCTATATTGCGATCATCTGCGCTTTTTTCATCGGCTTTTCGATGCTGAGCTATGCCGAGACCCGCAGCTCGACGGTTCACGAGGTGCGGCGGCAGGCTGAGGGCATGATGAAGTGGCTCAGCCGCAACCTCGCCGTATCGCGGGAGGCGCTGCGCCTGATGGCCGACCGCCCGGCCCAGACCTGCGAGCCCGAATATGTGGGCGGCGTCGTGGACACGCTGCTGCGGTCCCTCACGGTGGACCAGATCCAGCTGGGGCAGGGAAGCCAGACCCTCTGCACGTGGCAGCCTTCTCCCGAGAAGCTGAAAGGCGCGCTGGCGCATTGCGCCACCACCCGGACGGGCGGCGGCGACAAGATGAGCCTGTTTGTGCGTGGACAGGGGAACCGCTGGGCCCAGGCGAAGCTGGACGCTTCGTGCCTCGTCACGCCGTTGCTTCTGAGCCTTGAGGCCACCAATGTCTCCGTCCGCTTCGTTCAGGACTCGGACGAGGGGGCAGGCTCATTCATCAGCGACCTGACGGCACCCTGGCTGCCCGGCAGCAGTCTCTATATCAGCGCCGGCGAGGAGCCCGTCGGACTGATCGTGACGGTGCCGGAATGGCTGATTTTCAAGACATGGCTGAATCAGATTCCCCTGTTCGCCGCCCTTTTCATCGCCTTCGGCACCATCGGGTGGTACGGGCCGCTTGCGATCTTACGCCGCCGCATCTCCATAGACGGGCAGGTGGTCAGCGCGATCCGCAGGGGTGACTTCTACCTCGTCTATCTGCCGACCGTGGATATCGAGACGGGGGAGTGGACCGGTGTCGAAGCGCTTCTCCGCTGGCGCCACCCCACCCATGGCATTCTCCAGCCCGCGTCCTTCATTCCGTGGATCGAACGCAGCCCGCAGATCTTCGAGACCACCCGCTGGGTGATGCAGCGCGCGGCCATCGACATTGCGCGCTTCAACAAGGAACGTTCGGTGCTGGATATCAGCATTAATGTGCCGCCCAACCAACTCAGCGATCCCCGGCTGGTCTCCATTGCCGATGAAGCCTTCGGCGCCGCGCCGCAGGCGCTCAATCGGGTCATCATCGAACTGACCGAGCGCGAGATGGGGGACTACGCCTCCGAAGTGGTTCAGGACGTGGTGCGCAAGCTGAAGGAACGGGGCGCGCAACTGGCCCTTGATGATTTCGGCGTGGGCTTCTCCAATTTCGCCTGCCTGCACGCGATCGCCATCGATTACATCAAGGTGGACAAGTCGTTTCTGCAGGAAACCCGCGGCCGCGAGGGTGAGCCCAGTGCCATGGGCAGCATCGTCCATCTGGCCCAGGAATTCGGCGTCACGGTGATCGCGGAAGGCGTGGAGACCGACCGGCAACTGGACCGCCTGCGCAAATATGGCGTCCGCATCGCGCAGGGCTTCCTGTTCTCCCGCCCGATGGATGCGGACAGCATCCTCACCACCCTGCGCGCCCGCAATCAGGCGGCATGACCCTGTGGTCGTCGCCTTCGGCTAACGCGGCTGGCGCCACCACGTCTCCGGCAAGGTTCCGTACCAGGAGGGTGTGGCGGGCCGGCGAATGTCCGCCCAGCGGGCCAGCCACTGCCCGGGGGAATGGAACAGCGGCACGCCATAGGCGCCGGAAATCAGCACCCGGTCCAGAGCCCGCGTCGCGGTCGCAAGCTCAGCCTGTGTCACCGCCTGCTTGAGGGCGTCGATGGCAGCATCGGCGGCGGGGCTTCGAATCCCCATGTAATTGCGGGTTCCCGGCGTGGCGGCGGCCTGCGAGCCAAAATAGAAGGCCTGCTCGTTGCCCGGCGAAAGGGACTGGGTCCAGATGAACGGCACCATATCGAAGTCATAGCTGCCGCGCCGCGCATCGAACTGCACCGGGTCCACCATGCGCACCCGCGCATCGATGCCGGCCCGTGCCATCTGGCTCGCGAACGCAAGGCACAGCCGTTCCTGCTCGCGGGTCGTGACCATGATTTCAAAACCGAGGATACGGCCTTCCGCGTTTTCCAGGTGGCCGTTCTTCAGCGTCCAGCCGGCCTGCGCGAGCAGGTCGAGCGCGCGCCGGAGCTGGACGCGGTCGCGGCCCGATCCGTCGGCGCGCGGCGGGGTGTAGGTGCCCGCCATCACATCCTCCCGCACCCCCGATTGCGGACCCAGCAACGCCCGCTCCGCATCGCTTGCCGGCTGCCCGACAGCGGAGAGGAAGGACCCGTCAAAGAAGCCGGCGGTCCGCTGGTAAAGCCCGTGATAGAGGTTGCGGTCGATCCACGGAAAGTCGAACAGCTCGATGATCGCCTGCCGCACGCGCTCGTCCGCGAAGACGGCCCGCCGCGTATTGAACACCAGGGCATAATGCGGCTTCGGCAGGCGGGTCGGGATGGTTTCCCGGATCACTTCGCCAGACGTGACGGCGGAGAAGTCGTAGCCGGTCTGCCAGCGTGCGGGATCGGTCTCGAAGCGGGCGTCCACCAGCCCGCGCTTGAAGGCTTCGAACTCGGTGTTGCCATCGCGGAAATAGTCGAACCGCACCTCTTCGAAATTGTAGAAGCCCCGGTTCACCGGCAGGTCAGCACCCCAATAGGCGGGATCGCGCACCAGCGTCACGCTGGCACCGGGATGGACGTCGCCCACCCGGTAGGGGCCGGACCCGACAGGGGGCTGGAGGGAGGTCGAATCAAATCCCGCCTCGTCCACCGCATGGCGGGGCAGGATGGGCATCAGGCCCATGATGAGCGGCAATTCGCGATCCGGCTCCAGAAATGTGAATCGAATCGTGCGCGCGCCCACCAGCTGCGCCTCAGCCACCTTCCCGTAATACAGCCGGTAATTCGGCCGCCCCTTGGCCCGCAGCAGGTTGAAGGAGAACAGCACGTCGTCCGCCATCACGGGACGACCGTCCGAGAAGCGCGCGCTTTCGTTCAGGGTGAAGGTGACAAAGCTGCGCGCGGCATCCGTCTCGACCGTCTTCGCAAGCAGCCCGTAGAGCGTGAACGGCTCGTCATAGCTGCGCACCATCAGGCTCTCGAACACGTTCGCCCGCAGGAAGGGCGGCGCAGAACCCCTTGTGATGAAAGGGTTGAGGCTGTCGAACGTGCCGGTGAGGGAGAGCGTCAGCCGTCCCCCCTTCGGCGCGGCGGGGTTGGCATAGGGAAAATGGTCGAACCCTTCGGGCAAAGCGGGCGCGCCGTGCATGGAAATGGCGCCCGAGGGCTCCGCGCGCACATCCGCGAGGGGAAGGAGCAAGCCGAGCAGGACGAGAACAACACGCGACGGACGTCTCACAGGTCTCGCAGGCCTCCGTGCGGGCGCATCGCGGTCAAGCTGTCTCGCAACAGCCGCAATTGCGGTCAATGTAGCATACGGACCGGAGCCATTTGGGGCGCAGCGGACCCGGCCACCGTCTTGCCTCATTTGACACGGAAACAGCCCGCGTTAAGACGTGATCGGGGTCGCGGCCGCGTCTTTTGCCGGGCCTGGCAAATTCGCACCACAGGGATAGTTCCGGAATGACAGAAGCCACCATCTTGCGCCGCGCTGGCGGTCTTGCCGCTATCGTGGTGGCGCTCGGCTTTGCCGGCAGTGCGCTGGCGCAGACCGCACCGGCCAAGCCGGCTGCCCCCGCCAAGCCCGCCCAGGCGGCTCCTGCCCAGCCCGCACAGCAGGGTGGCGCGCCCGCCGCCTCCGTGGCCGTGCCGGGCATCAGCACCCCTTGGACCAAGGTGTGCGGCACCGATCAGTCGGTGAACAAGCCGATCTGCATGACCACGCAGGACTTCACCGCCGAGAACGGCATGCCGCTCGCATCCGCCGGCATCCGCGAGGTGAAGGACGATCCGGTCAAGAAGTTCATCGTCTCCGTCCCCGTCGGCATGCTCGTCCAGCCGGGCACGCGAGTCATTCTCGACCAGCAGCCCCCGCTGGCACTCAAGTATGAGATCTGCTTCCCGAACGGCTGCTTTGCCAGCCTCGACGTGAATGCGGAGTTCGTCGGCAAGCTCAAGAAGACCCAGATGATCACCATCCAGGCGCTTCAGATGGGTGGCCGCACGCTGAACTTCCAGCTTCCCGGCAAGGACTTCGCCAAGGCCTATGACGGCCCCGCCTCCGATCCCAAGGCGGTTGCGGCCGAGCGTCAGAAGATGGCCGAGGAACTTCAGAAGCTCGCGCAGAAGAAGGCCGAGGAAAGCGCGGCTGCCGCTGGTGCCGCTCCCGGCGCTCCGCCCGCAGCCCCCGCCGCCGGCCAGGGCAAGTGAGCGTTAGACACGACGGGTTCACCGGACAGGATTGAAAAAGGCGGCACCCGAGGGTGCCGCCTTTTTTCTTGTGCGCGCCGGTCCGGTGTGCGCGGAGCGGAGGGGGGCGCAGCCGGACCGGCCGCGCCCCGTCCTTCAGAGCTTGAACGGCACCACCGTCTGCTGCTGTACGCCGAGGCCCTCGATGCCGACCTTCATCACGTCGCCAGCCTTCAGGTAGCGCGGCGGCTTCATGCCGAGACCGACGCCGGGCGGCGTCCCGGTGGTGATGATGTCGCCGGGGTCCAGCACCATGAACTGGCTGATATAGGAGACGAGATAGGCGACGCCGAAGATCATGGTGCGCGTGGAGCCGTTCTGCACCCGCTCGCCATTCACCTCCAGCCACATGCCAAGGCTCGACGTATCCGGCATCTCGTCCGCCGTCAGCAGCCACGGGCCGATGGGGCCGAAGGTCTCGTTGCCCTTGCCCTTGGCCCACTGGCCACCGCGCTCGATCTGGAAATTGCGCTCGGAGATGTCATTGCAGATGGCGTAGCCGGCCACATGCTTCAGCGCGTCGGCCTCGTCCACATAGCGCGCCCGCTCGCCGATCACGATCAGCAGTTCCACTTCCCAGTCCAGCTTGGTGGATCCGCGGGGAATCATCACGTCGTCATCGGGGCCGACGACGCAGTTGGGCGCCTTGTTGAACAGAACCGGCTCGGTGGGGATGGGATTGTTCGTCTCGGCCGCGTGGTCGGCGAAATTGAGCCCGACCGCGACGAAATTGCCCGGCCGCGCCACGCACGAGCCGAGCCGCACGCCTTCCGGTGCCAGCGGCAGGGAATTGACGTCCGCCTGCCGGATGCGCTCCAGTCCGGCGGGGGTGAGAACATCGCCCGCAATGTCCGGCACGATGCCGGAAAGGTCGCGGACCCGGCCGCTTGAATCGATTAGACCGGGCTTCTCGCTGCCTTTCTCACCAAATCGCACCAGCTTCATGGGGGTCTCCCTGCATTTTTGGATGTGCCGGCTTTTGCCGCCCGCGCAAGCTGGCGCGGGGAGGGGGCAAGGTCAATGCCCGCGCACGTCGGGCGCCGACGGAATGTGTGGCAAATCATCCGATATGCCCTGCGCGGCATCGCCAGCTCTTCGCAGGTGCGTCATAAAAGGGATACACGACTCCGGCTAATTCCGCCAAGATGGTGCCCGGCAGCATGCTGAGGAAGGGAAGGGACGTGAGCGATACCCCCGAACACAGACACTTCCGCGCCTTGTTCATCTCAGACGTCCACCTGGGAACCAAGGGATCACAGGCGGACCTGCTTCTCGACTTCCTGAAGTATCACGATTCCGACGTGCTTTATCTCGTTGGCGACATCGTGGACGGCTGGCGGCTGCGCTCGTCCTGGCACTGGCCGCAGCAGCACAATGACGTGGTGCAGAAGCTGCTGCGCAAGGGCCGGAAGGGAACGAAGATCATCTATCTTCCCGGTAATCACGACGAATTCCTGCGCGACTATTACGGCACGCATTTCGGCGGCATCGAGGTGGTGGAAACCTGCGTCCACGAGGCCGCCGACGGCAAGCGCTACCTGGTCATCCATGGCGATGTGTTCGACGTGGTGGTGCGCCACGCCAAGTGGCTCGCCTTCCTCGGGGATGGCGCCTACACCTTCGCCCTCGGCGTCAACACCTATGTCAACCTGGTACGCCGCAAGCTCGGCCTCACCTACTGGTCGTTGAGCCAGTGGGCGAAGCAGAAGGTGAAGAACGCCGTCAATTATATCGGCAGCTTCGAGGAAGCCCTCGCCGACGAGGCCAAGCGGCACAAGGTGGATGGCGTCATCTGCGGCCATATCCACCATGCCATGGCGCATGACCGGTACGGCGTGCGCTACATCAATTGCGGCGACTGGGTGGAAAGCTGCACGGCAGTGGCCGAGCACGAGGACGGGCGGATGGAAATCATCTGCTGGACGCGGCGCCAGCCTATGCTATCGCTGACCGGTCCTGAGGTGGAGACCGCCCGCGCGGCAGCCTGATGCGTATTCTTGTGGCCACCGATGCGTGGCATCCCCAGATCAACGGTGTCGTGCGCTCGCTTGAGCACACGGCGAACGAGGCTGCCAATCTCGGGGCACAGATGGAGTTCCTGACGCCTCAGGAATTCCGCACCATCCCCCTCCCGACCTATGAGGAAATCCGGCTGTCCCTGGCGACGCCGCGCATGATCGTGCGGCGCATCGAGGCCATGCAGCCGGATTTCGTGCATGTGGCCACTATCTGCGCGCCCGCGCGCCGGTGCCGGAGCGCCTGACCTATGCGTGGCTGCGCAGCTTCCACAATGCCGGTGGAGGCGTCATGGTCGCCACCGCGACGCTGGAGCGGGAGCTGGAGCAGCGCGGCTTCAAGCGCCTGATGCGCTGGTCACGCGGGGTGGATGCGGAGATGTTCCGCCCGCGTCCCGAAGTGGATCTCGGGCTGCCGCGTCCCATCTTCCTCTATGTGGGCCGCGTGGCGGTGGAAAAGAACATCGAGGCGTTCCTGGCGCTCGATCTGCCCGGCTCCAAGGTCGTGGTGGGCGCGGGGCCGGCCCTCGCGAGCCTGAAAGAGCGCCATCCCGACACGCACTTCCTGGGCTCCAAGGAAGGCGAGGCGCTGGCCGAGGTCTATTCGGGCAGCGATGTCTTCGTCTTCCCCAGCCGCACCGACACGTTCGGCATCGTCCTGCTGGAGGCACTGGCGAGCGGCCTGCCCGTCGCCGCCTATCCGGTGACCGGCCCGAAGGACGTGCTGGAAGACGCCACCGAGCCGGTGGGCGTGCTGGACGAGGACCTGCGCAATGCCTGCCTCAAGGCGCTGGAATTGTCGCCGCGCGCCGCCCGCGACTTCGCCCTGCGCTTCTCGTGGCGCGAATGCGCCCGGCAATTTCTTGACAATGTGCTCGTGGCGCATGATTTCGGGCCTGTCGCACGGCGCTTCCGCCTGTTGCGCAGGAGACGGCTTGCTTCACTGGTATGACTGATCGCTCCACGCCCCCCACCGCCGCCGATGTGGATGCCGCCGCCGCCCGCCTGAAGGGCGTCGCCATCCGCACCCCCCTGATCACATCTCCCGTCCTCGACGCGGTCACCGGGGCGCGCGTGTTCCTGAAGCCGGAGACGCTCCAGCGCACCGGCTCGTTCAAGTTCCGGGGGGCCTATAACCGCCTCGTGCAGATCCCGCCGGAGCTGCGCGCAGCGGGCGTGGTCGCATGCTCGTCCGGCAACCATGCCCAGGGCGTTGCCGCTGCGGCCAGAATGCTCGGCATGCCGGCCACCATCGTCATGCCCAGCGATGCGCCCGCCATGAAGCGCCAGCGCACCCGCGATCTCGGCGCCGAAGTGGTGGAGTATGACCGCGCCACCGAGGACCGGGACGCCATCGCCAACGCCATTGCCGGCCCGCGCGGTGCCATCTTCGTGCCGCCCTATGATGATCCGGACGTGATGGCGGGGCAGGGCACGGTTGGCCTCGAAATCGCGCAGGATCTTGCCGCGCTCGGCTTTGCGCCCGATATCGTGAGCGCGAACGTTTCCGGCGGCGGTCTCATTTCCGGCATCGGGCTTGCGGTGAAGCGCGCCTTTCCGGCGGCCCGCGTGGTGGCGGCGGAGCCCGAAGGGTTCGACGACCATGCCCGCTCCTTCCGCTCCGGCACGCGCGAGCGCAATGCCGCTCCCTCCGGCTCCTTCTGCGACGCTCTGCTCGCCCCGACGCCGGGTATCCTGACCTTCCAGGTGTCCAGCCGCCTTGTGGGCGAGGGCGCGACAGCCAGCGATGCCGAGGTGGCACAGGCGGTGGGCTTCGCCTTCCGCGAACTGAAGCTGGTGGTGGAGCCTGGCGGCGCCGTCGCGCTCGCGGCACTGCTCAACGGCCGTCTCGACGCCAAGGGCAAGACCGTGGTCATCGTATTGTCCGGCGGCAATGTGGACCCGGACACCTTCAACGCCTGTATGCGGGCCTGAGTGACGCGGCAATGAGCGTTTCACGGCCATGAGTGCCACCGGGCCGGGGCGGGCGGTGAAAGCGCCGCTCGCCGTCGCCTACGGCACGCTGTTCTTCTCGCTCGGCGTCTACATGCCGTTCTTTCCCCTGTGGCTGACGGCACGGGGGCTGTCGCCCGGCGAGATCGGCGCGGCCATCGCCGTGCCCTTGTTCACCCGGCTGCTGGCGACGCCGCTCCTCGGCATCCTCTCCGACAGGATCGGCAGGCCCCGTGCGGTTCTGGCGGGTCTGGCGGGTCTCACGGTCATCGCCATGCTGGTCCTGTCGCAGGCGCAGGCGCCGCTGGCGATCTATGTGGTGCTCGGCCTTGCCGCCATGGCCTGGAACCCGAGCTTTTCCCTGCTCGACGCCTATGCCACCCGCCAGGCGCGGGCCGGGCGGGTGGATTATGGCCGCAGCCGGCTCTGGGGCTCCGCCACCTTCATTCTCGCCAATCTCGCCGGCGGCTTCCTGATCGC
>NCCY01000036.1:0-4904 GCA_002279855.1 Rhizobiales bacterium 12-68-15 | reverse complement strand
GCGGCCTTGGTGCAGGCGAGCCACGCCACCCTTTATGCCTTCTCCTCCGTCCACTGGTCGGAACGCGGGCTGTCGCTGGGCGTCATCGGCGGGTTATGGGCGCTGGGTGTCGTGTCGGAAATCCTGCTGTTCCGGTTCGGAACGCAGGTGCTGCGGCGCATCGGCCCGCTCTGGCTGCTGGCAGCGGGCGGCATCGCCGCTCTGGTGCGCTTCTCCGCGCTCGCGCTCGATCCGCCGCTCTGGGCGCTGATCCCGCTCCAGCTGCTGCATGGTGCGACGTTCGGCGCGACCTATCTTGGCCTCGTGGAACTGGTGGCCCGCACCACCCCGGAACACCGCGCGGGCACGGCGCAGTCCATCGCGGGATGGACGGTGAGCCTCGCCATGTCGATCGCAAGTTTTGCGGCCGGGCAGCTCTGGGTGCGGATGGGGCATGATGCCTTCTTCGCCTCCGCCGCCCTCGGCCTGTGCGGCGCGCTCCTCGCGCTGACCGCCCGCGCGCTTCAGCCCCAGAGATCGGGGGAGGGCGGGAAGACGGTGGAGCCCTCATAGACGAGACCGCCGTCCCGGTCCCGCGCCAGCAGAAGAGGCCCGTCGAGGTCCACCACCTCCGCCCCCTGCGCCACCAGCAGCGCGGGCGCCATGGCGAGCGAGGACGCCAGCATGCAGCCGACCATGAGGGAGAAGCCGTGCCCGCGCGCCGCCTGCGCCATGGCGAGGGCCTCCGTCAGACCGCCGGTCTTGTCCAGCTTGATGTTCACCGCATCATAGGCGCCCACAAGGCCCGCAAGGCTCGCCCGGTCATGGACGCTCTCGTCGGCGCAGATGGGCACAAGGTGGGGAATATGGCGCAGACGCTCGTCGGCGCCCGCCGGCAAGGGCTGCTCGATCAGTTCCACCCCCACCTCCGCGCAAACAGCGAGGTTCTCCGCCAGCGTGTCGTCGGTCCAGCCTTCATTGGCATCGATGATGAGACGGGCGTCTGGTGCAGCCAACCGTATGGCGCGCAGGCGCTCCGCATCGCCGGTGCCGCCGAGCTTGAGCTTGAGCAGGGGGCGCCCCGCCGCGCACGCCGCGGCCGCCATGGCGTCGGGGGTGTCGAGGCTGAGGGTATAGGCCGTCACCAGCGGCCGGAGCGTATCGAGCCCGGCGTGGCGAAAGGCCAGCACCCCGCTGCGCTTGGCTTCAAGGTCCCAGAAGGCGCAGTCCAGCGCATTGCGGGCCGCCCCTGCGGGCAGGCGGTGCTGGAGGGCGGGGCGGTCCAACCCCTCCGCGATCTCACGCTCAAGGCCAAGCAGGAGGGCGACCACCTGCTCCGGCGTTTCCCCATAGCGGGCATAGGGGACGCACTCGCCACGCCCGCAATGGGGGCCGTCGCGA
This sequence comes from Rhizobiales bacterium 12-68-15, assembly GCA_002279855.1. Lineage (GTDB taxonomy): Bacteria > Pseudomonadota > Alphaproteobacteria > Rhizobiales > Xanthobacteraceae > Aquabacter. The sequence continues at coordinate 3,524 of NCCY01000036.1, read as the reverse complement.
ATCTCGGCAACCACAACGACGGCCTCCGTCTTCGAGCCGCGCGAAATGGTGAAGGTTCCGGCGATCGGCAGGCGCTCGATCCGCACATCCAGGGAGATCATTCTTTAAACATGTGATATGTAGAGATAATTCCACGAGGGGGAGCGCGCCGGGACCCGGTCGTTTTTCCACCCTCGACGCGATGTTGCGGCGCGAGTATGACCATGAAGGCCCTCGCGCTCAAGCCGGGGTCAGCGACTGGAGTTGCATGTGGCGCCTGCCTCGCTTCTGGATGTCCGACACGACGGCACGGAATTGAAAGCCATCGGCGCCGGAAGCTGGACGGCGGAAAATGCCGACGCGCTGGAGAAACTCGTCTCGGATGCCGCCCGCGAGCACGCCTCGGCGGGGCATGGCCAGATTGACCTGTCGCAGGTGGACCGGATGGACACGTTCGGCGCGCTCCTTCTGGAGCGGCTGCGCCGGTCGTGGTCGGATGGCGGTGTCGAGCCCCGCATCGTTGGCCTGAAACGCCGCTACAATGTCCTGATCCAGGAAATGAGCCGTATGGGGCACGAGCCCCATCCCGCAGTGCGTCGCCGGGAGCGACTGCTGGAGGGGGTGGGCCACAACGTCATCGACATCGGCCACGATGCGAAGCTCCTGCTGAACTTCGTCGGTGCCAGCATGGCGGCCGGGCTGCGCATGATGATGCGGCCGACCACGTTCCGGTTCACCTCCATGGTGAACCAGATCGACCGCGTGGGCCTGCGCGCCGTACCAATCATCATCCTCATCACTTTCCTCATCGGCTGCATCCTGGCCCAGCAGGGCATCTTCCATTTTCGCCGGTTCGGCGCTGACATCTATGTGGTGGACATGGTGGGCGTGCTGGTTCTGCGCGAACTGGGCGTGCTCATCGTCTCGATCATGATCGCGGGCCGCTCGGGCAGCGCCTATACGGCGGAGCTCGGCTCGATGCGCATGCGCGAGGAGGTGGACGCCCTGCGGGTGATGGGTGTCGATCCCATCGAAATCCTTGTCATTCCCCGTCTTCTCGCCCTCGTCATCGCACTGCCGCTGCTCACCTTCATCGGGTCCATGTCGGCGCTGTTCGGAGGCGGGCTGGTGTCCTGGCTCTATGGCGATATCCAGCCCGGCGTGTTTCTGGACCGCCTTAAGGACGCCATCGACATCGACCATTTCCTCGTCGGCATGATCAAGGCGCCGTTCATGGCGTGCGTGATCGGCATCGTTGCCTGCATGGAAGGGCTGCGGGTGGGCGGCAGCGCGGAATCGCTCGGCGCGCACACCACGGCCTCTGTGGTGAAGGCCATCTTCCTGGTGATCGTGATGGACGGGCTGTTCGCCATGTTCTTCGCGTCCATCAACATGTGAGGCATCGGCGATGGAGGCGGTGGCCGAACACGAACAGATTGAAACCGAATCCGGTCGGGAAGTGTTGATCTCGGTTCGCGACCTTGTCGTGGGCTTTGGGGAACGCACCATTCTCGACCATCTCAGCCTCGACATCTATCGCGGGGAGATCCTCGGCTTCGTCGGGACATCCGGCGGCGGCAAGTCGGTTCTCACCCGCACCATCCTTGGCCTCGTGCCCAAGCGTTCCGGTACCGTGGAGGTGTTCGGGCAAGATCTCGACGCGCTTACACCTCAGCAGCGCTCGGCCATCGAGCAGCGCTGGGGGGTGCTGTTCCAGCAGGGCGCGCTGTTCTCCTCGCTCACGGTGAAGCAGAACATCCAGTTTCCTCTGCGGGAACACCTCAACCTGTCCCAGTCCATGATGGACGATATCGCCTATGCCAAGATCGAGATGGTCGGGCTGAAGTGCGATGCGGGAGAGAAGCTGCCCTCCGAGTTGTCCGGCGGCATGATCAAGCGTGCCGCGCTTGCCCGCGCCCTCGCACTCGATCCCGAAATCCTGTTCCTGGACGAGCCGACCTCAGGCCTAGATCCCATCGGGGCAGGGGATTTCGACGAGCTGATCCGCACCCTTCAGCAAACTTTGGGGCTGACGGTTTTCATGGTAACGCACGATCTGGACAGTCTTCACACCGTCTGTGACCGAATCGCTGCGCTCGGCGAGGGGAAAGTCATCGCTCAGGGACCCATTGAGACCATGATGGAATCGCAGCATCCCTGGCTGCGTGCGTATTTTCACGGAGCCCGCGCCCGCGCGGTCCGGTCGGAACGGTGAGCTAGGAACGCGCATGGAGACCCGGGCCAATTACACGATCATCGGCGCCTTTACGCTTGCGGTTCTGGCGGGCGCGTTCGGCTTCGTCTACTGGTTCATGCGGCCGCTGACCAACGAAGACCGCAAGGCCTACGAGATCATCTATTCGGGAACCGTGTCCGGCTTGCGGCAGGGCAACACGGTGACCTTCAACGGCATCCCGGTCGGCCAGGTGGCGCGGCTCGGGCTGGTGCCGGAGCACCCGAACGAGGTGCTGGTGCGGATCGATGTGGACAGCAAGGTGCCGATCCTGTCCGACGCGCGCGCTGGCCTCGAGTCCCAGGGCCTGACGGGCATCGTGGCGGTGGCGATCCGCGGCGGCGAGCCGGGCGCGAAGCCGCTGCCAATTGGCCCCAGCGGATTGCCGCGCATTTCCGCGGACGGCGGAAGCGGAATGGCCGGCCTGATTTCCACCGTGCAGGATGTGGCCCGGCGTGTGAACGGCATTCTGGACGCCATCGACCCTGAGCAGGTGAAGCAGATCGTCGCCAATGCCAATGCCTTCTCCGAGGCCCTTGCGAGCAAGTCGGAGGATGTCGCCAGCCTGCTGGGCCGCGCCAACGAGATTGCCGGACAGCTGCAAGAACTGGCGGTGAAGGCCGATTCCGTGATGGTGGACCTCAAGAAGGCGTCCGGCGATCCCGATGGCGTCGTGAACCAGGCGGCAGAGGCTGCGGCTTCCGTGCGCAAGCTCGCGGACAATCTCGACAGCCGCACGGCGGAACTCGTGACACAGGTGAAGCAGTTCACCGGGCCGGGCCTGCGGCAGTTCGAAGCCCTGGCGGTCGATGGCCGGCGGACGCTTTCGGAGCTGGACCGCACCTTGCGGAATTTCGAGCGCAATCCCCGGCAATTCATATTCGGCGGCAGCTCGGTGCCGGAATACAGGCGGTGAGATGTGATGAGGCCTAAGCGGATGGGCGCGAGCGAACGCCGCCATTCTTCTGTCACCCTGCTGGCCCGCGCCGCCCTCCTCGGAGTGACGCTGGCGCTGGCGGGGTGCGGGTCGTCTCCGATCCCCACCTTCGACCTGTCCGCGCCCAACGGATTTTCAGCGCGCGGCGGCGGCGGTGGGCAACTCATCATCGTCGCTCCCACCGCGCTGGCAGCGCTCGATACGGATAAGATCCTTGTCGAGCCGGCGCCTGGGCAGATCACCTACCTGCCGGAAGCGCAGTGGAGTGACCGCCTACCGTCCCTGCTTCAGGCCCGCACGCTGCAGGCGTTCGAGAACGGCAGCAAGCTGCGGCGCGTTGCGCGCCCCGGTGATGGCGTTGTCGGCGAGTACCAG
>NCCY01000331.1 GCA_002279855.1 Rhizobiales bacterium 12-68-15 | reverse complement strand
GCATATTCGGCATTCATCGCTTCATGCATGGGGGACAGGTGGGCGTCGCGATGATCCTGCGGCGCCTGGACAAGGCCGACGGTCGGATCTTCGAACACCGGGACCAGATCCTTCAGCCAGTCCGGATGCACCACATAGTCCGAATCGATGACGCCGATGATCTCGGCGTCCGGCGCCGTGTGGTCCAGCGCGATGCGCAGGGCGCCCGCCTTGAAGCCGGACATCTTCTCGACATTCAGGAACTTGAACCGCTCGCCGAGCGTGGCGCAATGGGCGCGAACGGGCTCCACCAGCGCCGGATCCGGCGTGTTGTTCAGGACCACGACGCATTCAAGATTGGGCCAGTTGAGGCGCGCAACCGCATCCAGCGTCTGCTTCAGCATCTCCGGCGGCTCGCGATAGGCCGGGATATGAATGGAGACCTTGGGATAGCGGCTCGGAGCGCCGCGCGGGCGCAGTTCAACCAGTCGCTCGGGCGGGCGGCCGAAAAGGATCGAGGAGAGCTCCTCGATACGGTACAGGACCACCATGGCCAGCGGGCCGAGCAAGGCGAGCGAGATGACGAGCGTCACATAATTGCCGCCGGTCACATAATGCGTCGCCCAATAGTCCAGCACGAGCGCGGTCCATGCGCCAACGCCTGCGGCGGCAGAGCCGAGGAACGCAGCCTGCGACGCCGTCATGCGCTGGAGCCGCAGCATGGGAAGGCTGAGGGCAACGCCCAGCAGCAGGGCCAGCAGCGCGGTGCGCCCGTAAGTGGGTTCGGTGATCGGGCCGCTGAGCGGGAACTTCAGGTGGCGATCCGCATCAAAGATGCCCCAGTACTGACCGACCGAGCCTTCGAAGCTCTTCCACGGGGCGTCGAAAGCCTCAATGATGTTGTATTCGATGCCCAGCGCCTCTGCGCGCGAGACGAAGGTGCGGATGACGTTCGCCTGCGCGATGTCGCCGGGCACGGCGCCGTCACGGTTGTAGCCGGCGCTCGGCCAGCCAAATTCGGCGATCACGATGCGCTTGCCCGGATAGGCGGCGCGCAGCCGGTTGTAGATGTCGATGGAGCGATCCACCACGTTCTCGGCCGTCACGCCCTCCCAGTAGGGAAGGATGTGGGCGGCGATATAGTCCACCGCCGAGACGAGTTCCGGATGGTCCAGCCATACGTTCCAGATTTCACCGGTGGTGACGGGAACGTTGGTCTGGCGCTTCACGCTGCGGATGAGTTCGGCCATTTCGGCCGCGCTCTTCTCGCCACGGAAGATGGTTTCGTTGCCGACAACGAGGGCGTCAACGTTCGAATTCTGCTTGGTGAGGGCGACCGCGTTCTGGATTTCCAGCGCGTTCCGGGTCTCATCCTTGTCGATCCAGGCGCCCACCGAGACCTTCAGGCCACGCTCGGCCGCGATCGCGGGGATCAGGTCGAGCCCCAGCGTGGACGAATAGGTGCGGATGGCGCGGGTATAGTCCGCCACCGCATTCACGTCCGAACGAATCTGGTCCGCCGTGACAGGCGGCCCCTTGTCGGGGTGACGCACATCACGGCTGTAAGGCGCGAAGGAGAGGCTGGAAAAGCGCTCTGTGACCGCGGGTGCGGTCCCTTCTGGACGCAGCGAATACCAGATCGCAGCGTGGAACCCGGTCACAACCGCGATGATCGCTGCCGCAGCAGCAAGGCCGGAACGCATGGCGGAACCCACTTGAAAGGGAGGCGAACCGTGAACGCTGGCGTCTGGCAACGGTTCCAGCCAAAACGCCACGGAGCACCCTTTCGACCTGCCCCCCGGTCGGCCCGCCGATTTCGCGGCTATGCATCGAGACACTAAACCTCTCAAATCAAGAGGTAAATGGCGACTGTGGCAGCCGTTCGACGGAGCCGGGGCGGCGCAGTGTTTTAATTATTGTGCAGGTGCAGCAACATAGTCCGGATTCACCCAACATTGCTGCACGCGGGCCGGCAGACGCTCTTGCGTTTTTGGATCTATGTTGCCCTGGCGCACCAGGCAGCGGAAGGCGAGCTTCAGGTGCTCGGAGGGGCAGGCGAACTTGTCGTAGATCTCCATGTGCCGGCGGGCGGTGTCGATGTCGTCGCGCCAGAGCAGGGTGGCGATGCGCCGCCCGGTCCACACGCATTCCGGCAAGCCGGCGGACCCGGGGAGAACGCGCGCGGCCTCGGCAAACTCCTCGACGGAGCGGCGCTGCGCCTCGCGGGCCGCTTGCTGCTCGGGGGTGAGTTGCTGTTCCGGCTGGGCCGGCTTCTGTTCGGGATTCGACTGGGCGGCTGCCGGCCCGGCGCAGGCAAGGATGACGGCGCCCGCAAGCAGAGCGATACGAATACGGTCCATGACGGCCATGAAGTTCGAGGCGGGGAAGCGGAGACGTTCCGCAGCTATACGTTAGAAGAAGGCGCGCAATTTGTCAGCATGAGGACGGCGCGTTTCGTACGCGCACCGCCTGCCCTTCACAGGCCGCATTGGAAGCTTTATGTCGCGGTCATGCCCGGCCGGTCGGGCGCCGGGACACATCATGCCGTTTTCCCTCCGCTCTCCGGGTGTCGCGTTGCCCTCGCTCCTGCTGGTCGCCGTGCTGGTGCTGATCGCAGGTTTCTGGGCGTGGATGGGGAGGCCCGTTCCGATGCCGCCCTCGCCTTTGGCTGTTGGCGAGAAGCTGCCCTGCGTCTCCTATGCCCCGTTCCGGGAGGGCCAGTCGCCCTTGAATGGCGGCACCTTCATTCCCGAGGCCCAGATCGACGAGGATCTCGCGCAGCTCGCCAAGGTGGCAGCGTGCGTGCGCACCTATTCGGTGGAGCTTGGCCTCGACAAGGTGGCGCCGCTCGCCCGCAAGCATGGCCTCAAGGTGTTCCAGGGCATCTGGCTCAGCAGCAACCAGGCCAAGAACCGCACCGAGATCGAAGAGGGCCTCGCCCTCGCCAAGGCTTATCCCGACACCATCGCCGCCCT
>NCCY01000035.1 GCA_002279855.1 Rhizobiales bacterium 12-68-15 | reverse complement strand
ATCGAGGCGGAGGCGCTGGAGACCTCGCCGCTGGTCGGCCGGCCGCTGCGCGACCTGGACATGCTGGACGGCCTGCGCATCGGCGCCATCGTGCGCCATGGCGAGGTGATCCTGCCCACAGGCGATACCATCGTGCGGGCGCAGGACCATGTGGTGCTGTTCGCCCTGGCGGAGCGCATCAAGCGCGTGGAGCAACTGTTCCGCGTCAGCCTCGAATTCTTCTGAGCCGCCCATGACCTCCGTGGTCCGCCTCATCGCGCTGGTCCTCGCCCTCACCGGCGCCGCGGCCCTGCTGCCCGCGCTGGTCTCCGCGCGCTGGGGGGAAGGGTTCGCGCCCATTTTCCTCGCGACCACGCTCGGCTGCGTGTTCTTCGCCGGCGCCATGCGGTTCGCCAGCGATGGCTTCCGGGGGCGTGCGCGGCGGCTGGACATCTTCGCGGCGCTGGCGGCGCTGTGGCTGATCGTGCCGGTGATGGCGACGCCCGCCATCGCATCGGCGGCCGGCCTGCCCTTGTCCGAGGCCTGGTTCGAGGCCTTGTCCGCCTTCACCACCACGGGTTTTTCGCAGGTGGAGCGCGGCCCGCGCAGCCTGTTCGTCTGGTTCTGCCTGTTGCAGTGGAGCGGCGGGCTGCTGACCATCGTCTCCGGGTTTGCGGTGCTCGCACCCGCCGGCATTGGTGGCCTTCCCGACCGGGCGGGCCAGCGGCTGGACGAGCGGGAGGCGGTGGACCTTGCCGGCGCGATGAAGGACGTGGCGCCGATCTATCTCGGCGCCTTCATCGCCGCGTTCGTGGTGCTGCTTCTGGCCGGAAATACGCCTTATGCCGCCTTCAGCCTCGCCAGCGCCGTCACGTCGTCCGGCGCGCACCTGCCGCCGGAGGCGAAGCTTGCCTTGACTGAGGGCACGGCGACGCGGTTCGTGATGCTGCCCTTCTTCCTTTGGGCCGCGACCAGCGTGCGCTGGCACCGGGCGCTCGCCAGCCGCCGCATCCATGCCGCGCCGGAACAGGGCGAGAGCCTCGTCCTCATCGCCTATTGGGCAGTGCTCGGGGTGATGCTCGCGGTCCTGCTGTTCGATGTCGGCCCGAGGATCCCGGTGCCCGTCGCCCTCTCCGAAGGGCTTTTTGCGGCGGCCTCGCTGATCTCGACCAGCGGGATCGAGCCCGCATCCGGCGTTTTTGCTGCACTGCCGCAAGGTCTGCTGATCGCAGTGGTTCTGGTGGGTGGCGGGGCGCTCTCTGTGGCGGGCGGGCTGAAGATCCTGCGGCTGCGCGCGCTGCTGCTGCGCACGCAGGCCGACCTCACCCGGCTGATTTCGCCCAATATCGTGCAGCCGGCCCGCACCGGGGAGGGGGGCGTCGGCTCCGCCATGCGCGGGGTCTGGGTCGGCACCATCGCCCTGTTCGCGACGCTCGCCCTTGCGCTCGTCCTCATTGCCGGCGGTGCTCCGAGCTTCGAGGCGGCATTGACGGCGGCGGTGGCGGCGACCACCAATACCGGGCCGCTCTATGATGCGGCCGGCCAGAACTGGCCGCCCTTGTCCAGCTATCCGGCCCTGCCCATGGCGGGGGCCGCCTTTGCCATGATCGCCGGGCGCATCGAGATCATCGGTGCGTTCGTTCTCATCCACCTCGCCTTCTGGCGAACCTGAGACCTGCGTGCCCCATGTCGCGTATTGCTTACGTCAACGGCCAGTATCTGCCCCACGAGAGCGCCGGCATCCATATCGAGGATCGCGGCTTCCAGTTTTCGGACGGCGTCTATGAGGTGTGCGAGGTGCGCGCCGGACGGCTGATCGACGCCCGCCTGCATCTCGACCGGCTGGACCGCTCCCTGCGGGAATTGCGGATCGCGCCGCCCATGGCGCGGGGCGCCCTGCTCGTCGTGCTGAACGAGACGGTGCGGCGCAACCGGGTGCGGGAAGGGCTGGTCTATCTCCAGGTCACACGCGGCATCGCCCGGCGGGACCACGGCTTTCCTGCCGAGGGCACCCCGGCCTCGGTCATCGTCACCGCCCGCGCCCTCAACCCAACCGCCAACGAGGCGAAGGCGGCCAAGGGCGTGAAGGTGATCTCCGTGCCGGACAATCGCTGGGACCGGGTCGACATCAAGACCGTGGGCCTCCTGCCCAATGTGCTGGCCAAGCAGCAGGCGCGGGAGGCAGGGGCATTCGAGGCGTGGTTCATCGATGCGGACGGCCATGTGACGGAGGGCGCCTCCACCAATGCCTGGATACTGACGGCCGATGGCGCTCTGGTGACCCGGCCTGCGGAGACCGGCATCCTGCGGGGAATCACCCGCACCGTTCTGATGGAAGTCGCGGCGGCCGAGGGGCTGAAAGTGGAGGAGCGGCCCTTCACCATCGCCGAGGCGCTGCGCGCGCGGGAGGCGTTCGTCACCTCCGCATCCAGCGTGGTGCTGCCGGTGATCGCCATTGACGGACAGCCCATCGGCAACGGCCATCCGGGCCTCGTGGCGCTCAAGCTGCGCTCGCGCTTCCATGACTTCGCCGAGGCGGGCGTCTGACGCATTGCAGCGCATTATGCTGCGCAGCAAAATATTCTTGCCTCCGGCGCGCGCTGTTGCCATGCTGGACGCCTAATTCCCGCTCCTCCGGCGCCCCAAAACGCCGGGGAAGGGTGGGGCAACGCCGAAACAACGGAATACGAAAATGGCGGCGGAACGCACACAAAACCTTCAGGACACGTTCCTGAACCACGTACGCAAGGCGAAGACTCCCCTCACCATCTTCCTCGTCAACGGAGTGAAGCTTCAGGGCGTCGTGACCTGGTTCGACAATTTCTGCGTCCTGCTCCGTCGCGACGGGCACTCGCAGCTTGTCTACAAGCACGCCATCTCCACCATCATGCCGGGCCAGCCCGTGCAGCTGTTCGATCCCACGGACGAGGCGGAAAAGGCGTAACGCGGCGTGGAGCCCGAGGGCGGCGAACGCGCTGCCGGCGGAGCGAAGGGCGGCGTCGAACGCAAAGCGCCCCCCACCCGCTGCGCGGTGGTGACACCCAGTTTCTCGAAGCGCGCGGCCCGCGGGGCCGATGAGCGCCGTTCTCCCGAGGCACGCCTTGCGGAGGCGGTGGGGCTTGCGCTCGCCATCGATCTCGATGTGGTCCACCAGGCGCTGGTCCCGCTCTCCGACATCAAGCCGGCCACCTTCATCGGCTCCGGCAAGGTTGAGGAGATTGCCGAGATCGTGCAGGCGCAGGAGATCGGCCTCGTCTTCTTCGATGCCGCGCTCTCGCCCGTGCAGCAGCGCAATCTCGAACGGGCCTGGGCCACCAAGGTGGTGGACCGCACCGCGCTGATCCTGGAAATCTTCGGCCGGCGTGCGCGCACCAAGGAAGGTGCGCTGCAGGTGGAACTGGCCCATCTCACCTACCAGCGCTCGCGCCTGGTGCGCTCCTGGACCCATCTGGAGCGCCAGCGCGGCGGCTTCGGCTTCCTCGGCGGCCCGGGCGAGACCCAGATCGAGGCGGACCGCCGCCTCATCGGCGATCGCATCCTGCGGATCGAGCGCGACCTGGAGCAGGTGAAGCGCACCCGCGCCTTGCACCGGACCTCGCGCAAGCGGGTGCCGTACCCCATCGTGGCGCTGGTGGGTTATACCAATGCCGGCAAGTCCACCCTGTTCAACCGTCTCACCCGCGCCGAGGTGATGGCGCAGGATCTGCTGTTCGCGACGCTCGACCCGACGCTGCGCAGCGTGGACCTGCCCCATGGCACGCGCATCATCCTGTCCGATACGGTGGGCTTCATCTCGGAGCTTCCCACCCAGCTCGTCGCTGCCTTCCGCGCCACGCTGGAAGAGGTGATCGAGGCGGATGTGATCCTGCATGTACGGGACATGTCCCATCCGGACACGCAGGCACAGGCGGCGGACGTGCGGGACGTGCTGGCCGACCTTGGCATTGATGTCGAGGCGGGCGGGCGCCTCATCGAGGTGTGGAACAAGATCGACCTGCTCCCCGCAGAAGCACGCGAGCAGCTGGAAAACACGGCCGCCCGCGCACCGCAGGCGGAGCGCCCGGTGCTGGTCTCCGCGCTGACCGGGGAGGGGACGGACGGTCTCCTGCTTATGGTGGAGCGGGACATCACGTCCGGCCGCACCGCTTTGCATGTCACCGTTCCGCCGGAGGACGGCGAAGGCCTCGGCTGGCTCTATCGCCACGGGGAGGTGCTGGAGCGGCGCGTGGACACCGACGGCACGCAGCATGTTGCCCTGCGCATCCTGCCCGAGCGCGTCGCGCTGGTGAAACGCCGCTTCGGTGCCGGGCGCGTGCGCAAGGTGTGAGCGGCGCTCCGGGTCTTAACGGGGGCCGCGCCGCGACGGAGCGGACCCCGGTTCAAGACCGGGGCGGTGGCGCCTACACGTTCTGTCCGCCATCGATGTGGATCTCGGCACCGTTCAGGTAGGACGAGGTTTCCGTGCACAGAACATAGATGATCTTGGCCACCTCATCCGGCGTTCCGAGCCGGCGCATGGGGATTTCCGCGACGATCTTCTCGGTGCCGGGAGAGAGGATGGCGGTGTCGATCTCGCCGGGTGCGATGGCATTGACCCGCACGCCGCGCGGGCCGAAATCCCGCGCCATCTCCCGCGTGAGGCCGGCCAGCGCCGCCTTGGACGTGGCATAGGCCGCCCCTGCGAAAGGGTGCACCCGCGACCCGGCGATGGAGGTGACGTTCACCACCGAGCCCTTGGCGGCCTCCAGTTCCCGCATCAGCCCGCGCGCGAGAATGATGGGGGCGAAGAAATTGACCTGGAACACATGCATCCAGGTGGCGATGTCGGTGTCCAGCGTGTCGAGCCGCGCCCCGGCCTCGCCCTTGGGCGAGATGCCGGCATTATTGACCAGCGCATGCAGCAGGCCGTCCGGCAGGCGGCTGCGGATTTCCGCCACCGCGCGGCTGGCATCGGCCGCATCCGACAGGTCCACCTGGATGTGGTCCTCAGGCCCCGCGCCCCACGGGCACTGTTCCGGGAAGGCATGGCGGGAGCAGGTGATGACGCGCCAGCCGGCGCTGGAGAATCGCTTCACCGTGGCATGGCCGATGCCCCGCGAGGCTCCGGTGAGGAGCATGATGCGTTGCGGCTGGTTGGTGTTCATGCGTCGGTTTCCGGCAATTCGAGATTAGGCAATGCGAAAAGAGCGGCTCAGGGATAGAGCCGCGTGCGCTCCCATGCCCCGTCATCCGCGCGGCGGAACACGACGCGGTCATGCAGGCGGAACGGACGGTCGTGCCAGAACTCGATCTGGGTGGGCAGGATGCGGAAGCCGGTCCAGTGGGGCGGGCGGGGCACATCGCCCAGCGCGTGGCGGGCGGTGACGGCGGCCACGGCCGTCTCCAGCGCGAACCGGCCTTCCAGCGGACGGGACTGCTGGCTCGCCCAGGCCCCGATCTGTGACAGGCGGGGCCGGCTGGCGAAATAGGCGTCCGCTTCCTCCGCGGTGACCTGCTCCACCGGCCCGCGCACCCGCACCTGACGGCGCAGCGACTTCCAGTGGAACACCGCCGCTGCCTTGGGCTGGCCTGAAAGTTCGCGGCCCTTGGCGCTTTCCGTGTTGGTGTAGAACACAAAGCCGCGCTCATCGAAGCCGTTCAGCAGCACCATGCGCACGTCCGGCAGGCCATCCGCATCGACGGTTGCGAGCGCCATGGCATTCGGATCGTTGGGCTCGGAGCGGCGCGCCTCGTCCAGCCACTCCACAAACAGCCGGAAAGGTTCGCCGGCTTGCGTGAAATCACTGCTTGTTAAGGGGTTTGTGGCTTCCATTGGAATCTCGGACATGGGTCGAGGGCCTTTAACGTGCGGTGTCATCTGGTGTCTGAATTTCCCGGTCGCACCGCGCGGCTTCTATATAGGCGCATCCGCGCCCCCCGCACAGCGCGGCGCATGGTCGTGGCGGGCGGGCTCCTGGCGGGCCTCGCCGTTCTGCCCGCCTGCGGCACCATGCGCCTTGGCGAGACTGCCGATCCCATCGTGACCGGCTCCATCAAGCCGCAACCCGTCGCGCTGCGCGTGGCCGTTGGCGACGCGCCGGAGGGGATTTCCGCCGGCGACTGGATGCAGGCGAAGCTGGCGCTGGAGCAGGCGCTGGCCTCCCCCGACAAGGCGGCGAGCATTCCCTGGGACAATCCGGGCACCGGCGCGCGCGGCACCGCGACGCCCATCGGCGCGACGGGCGCGGACGGCTGCCGGGATTTCCGCATCGGCCTCGTCAACACCGCCGGCGAGCAATGGGTGCAGGGCTCCGCCTGCAAGGATTCGCACGGTGCGGTGAACCTCTCGCAGGTCCGCCTGCTGGGGCGGGCGTGACGTAATTAATTCGGTATTCTCCTAAACGTATCTCTGGGAAATTTTTAGAAGGTGGATCAAGGTATGAGAGTCTCCACAAAATGGTATTTTTTGATATCATCTTGTGGATGGGCTGTTGGTTTGTATGTAAGCGGTCATCCGGGGTCCTCTGCTATATCTTTAATTTTGCACTTCATATCTTGGCAGATTCACATAATCGAAGTTAAAATAAATAAGATTTTAGATAAGGAAGAAATTTATTTAACCCAGCGCGATTTGGACTAGGGATTTTCTGGCGCGTGTGAGTCGGGGAGCTAACGGCAAAATATGTGAGGATCGGGTTGCAAGCGTGAGCCGGGGCGTTGCATCAAGGCAACATATTCCCCACATGAACGGTGCGGCCGGCCGGAAAGCGTCGGCCCCGAGGTGAAATTGCATGCGCGATCCATACGACGTTCTCGGCGTGGCCAAGGGCGCGGACGAAAGCGAGATCAAGCGCGCCTATCGACGGCTCGCGAAGAAGCTGCATCCGGACGCCAACCGGGATGACCCGAAGGCGCAGGACAAGTTTGCCGAACTCACCGGCGCCTATGATCTCCTGTCCGACAAACAGAAGCGCGGTCAGTTCGACCGTGGCGAAATCGATGCGGAGGGAAAGCCTCGCATGCATGATTTCGCAAGCTATCCCGGCGCCGGTCGCGGGCGACCAGGCGGCTATCCGGGCTTTGACGCGGACACCATTTTCGAGAGCTTTTCCTACGGACCCGAAGGCGGGCGGCGGCAGGCGCCGCGCGGCGGCGCGTTCGAGGATATCGGCGACCTGTTCGGCTTCGGCCGCGCGCGGCGGGGCGGCGGGGCCGGTGCCGGTGCGGGCGGCTTCCAGCCGCAGCCTGGCGCAGACACGGAACTCACCCTCGCCGTCAGCTATGAGGAGGCGGTGGCAGGGGCCGCGAAGCGTGTCACGCTGCCCAATGGCAAGCAGGTGGAAGTGAAGGTGGCCGCCAACACGCTGGAAGGCCATCGCATGCGCCTGAAGGGCCAAGGCGAGCCAAGCGCCACCGGCGGGCGGGCAGGCGATGCCTATGTGACCATCTCCTATGCGCCCCATGCCGGCTTCCGCCGGGAAGGCGAGGATCTGCGCCACGAGGTGCCGGTGCCGCTGGAGGACGCCGTCCTCGGTGCCAAGGTGCGGGTGCCCACCCTGACCGGCGCGGTCGATCTGAACGTTCCCGCCTGGACCTCCGGTGGAAAGGTGTTCCGCCTGCGCGGGAAGGGCCTGCCGAAGGCCAGCGGCGGCCACGGGGACCTTCTGGTGGAAATCACCCTTGCGCTACCCGCCGACAAGGACCCCGAGCTTGAGGCGCTGATGCGCAAGCGGCGCGGGGTGTGAGGCCGGGCTTCCGGCCGGGCCTGCATTGCCGGGTGTTGCGCGAAAACTTATTGGCCCATCGGCTGCCCGAATGAAAAAAATGAAGCCGCCTCAGGAGCCTGGCGCCCAAGGGTGCTGGGCATTTCCGGTTGCCTTCCAGCGGATCATAAGGTTTAGTTTCAGCCCATGCGCACGTTGCGCGGCAAGTCGGGCCACGGGAAATTGCCCTTCGTGTCTGAACGTGCGCCTTGCTGTCGGCGGGGGGGCCGTACGGCATAGAGCGACACATTCCGGAGCGCCCTATGGCCACGACGATGACGGTAAATCTGAGTTCCGCGCTGCAGTCGCAGCTGTCCCAATCCGGGATTTATCTTTACGTCCTTGTCTTCGACAGCAGCTCGGACGCGCCGCTTTCTTCGCAGATCTATGCGGGCGACGGGTCGCAGGACGGGCCGATCGGAGCGACCTTCGACATTCCGCTGACCACCGGGTCGGACACGCTGAATGGCGGCAAGGTCTATTTCATCATCCAGAGCACGGATGCGGCGACTCCGCTCGATTTCACGTCCCAGAGCCAGATCAACTGGCAGTCTGCTGCGGATAACAGCTACCGCTACGACAGCGTCGAAATCAGCCTGCTCAACCAGACGGGCGATGCCGCCAACCTGACCTCTGTGGAGGGCTTCGGCATTCCCATGGAGCTCAGCGCCTCCACGGGTACGCGCAGCTACAATGTCAGCGGGTCCACGCTGATGGACACCGACCTGCCGGCGACGAGCGCCCAGACGGTTGTCTACACCTATACGGAAGGCCCGCTCGCCGGCCAGGACCGGATGGCCATCTCCCCGACGGCCGCGGTTCCCATCGACAATCCCGCCTTCTCTGCCAGCGACTGGACTGATTATATCGAGAGCCTGCAAGGCGCGGCGGCGACGGATATCGTCCTCAACGGCTATTTCAACGGTGCGCCCGATGTGGAGGCCGGCCAGCCCGCCGGCACGGTGGGCGAATGGCGCAATGCCGGTTTCTTCAGCTACACGCTGTCCTGGGACGCCACCAATGAGGTTTTCTGGCTGAGCCCGACGGCCAACAGCCAGATCCAGGGTTATATCAAGATCACCGCCGACCAGCTCGCCCAGAGCATCTATTCCAGCCTCGGCACGGTGGAAATCTACACCAGCCCGACCGATGCGGAGCCCTACGCCGTCTATTCGACATCCACCGATCCCACATCGGAGATGAATGTCGGGGCGAACAACCAGTGGGGCAAGATCCTCCAGCAGTTCACCAACGGCTTCACCGCCGGCTATTACGGGGCGACTGGTGCGTCCCTGAATGATCAGGTCACGGCGGGGATCGACCTCAACAAGAACTACAACTGGGATCCGACCTACGCCTTCGCCAACAATCTCACCGGCACGGCGCCGCTTTTTTACGACCATTATTCCAAGGTGTTCTTCGACAACACCAATTCGTACGGCTCGACCTATTCAGACGCGCTGATGGCCGCCTTCAACCAGGGTGGGCCGCTGCTGCCCACCTATCAGAACGGCGCCAACATCTCGACGCTGACGGTCAATCTCTATGCCGACACCGATACCCCGGCCGGCTATGTGACGCCGGAAATCAACAATTACATCGCTCCCACCAACGGCACGACCTACGAGATCGCCACCTATCAGGACAACATGTCCAGCATCACGCTGGATTTCGGCTCCGGTCAGGCGATGATCCTCGACGATGACGTGCCGATCACCCTGAAATTCATCACCGGCTATAACGGCTCGACGCCCGAATGGACGTCGCTCCAGCTCGGCAGTTCCACCGAGACGCCGTGGCAGACCTGGACGGTGTCCGAAATCGGCGGTGTCTTTTCCGTCACCGGCAATGGCGGCGCCGGGCAGTCGGCGGGCAGCCTTGTCATTACCAACCCGCCTGTCTCCGCGACCGGAGTGAACTGGTATCAGGTGGTGGTCGGAACGGGAGCGACCCAGAAGACCTACAATATCTACGCCACCACCAATGGCACCTACGAGTTCGTCGATCCCGACAGTTCGTCCGGCGTTACTTATGCCGCCGACGGCCTGGCGACCGTCACGCCCGGCGCCCTTCGGGGTGACGGCAGCCTGCTGACCTTCACCGTCCAGATCAGCGGCGCGACGCCCACGCTCGACTTCTCCATGCTCGAGTGGAACACGGACCCGACCTACATTGCGGGGCTGGTCGCGCCTTCCGCGCCCGTGGCCGGCACGGTCAGCAGTTCCATCTTCACGGCCCTCGCCGGCCAGTCCAGCACCACCGCCCCCACCGCCACTGTCGGGACGGGAGAGGTCGCCTTCGGCTGGACAGGCCTCAACAGCGACGTCAACACAACGAGCTGGACCTCAGGCTACACCAACAAGATATATGGCCTTCAGGCGGCCCTTCTGTCCTTCTCGACCTCAGGCATTGCTCCGATCGTGGCCTATGGCGATATTGACGGGCAGTGGCAGTCGGCCGTGTCGCAGCAATTGGGCAATGGCAGCTATACCGTCACCATGACGCAGTATCTGGCCACCGATACTACCTTCACCACGCCCATTGGCCGGCAAAGCTCGCCCCTCACGCTAACCGTCAGCCTGTCGGACCTCGATATGGCCGGATCCTCCAGTGGTATCAGCCTGGTGGACGATGCCTCCGGCACCGGCGGCAACTGGATCTCCCTTCAGACGCTGTCTTCCTCATTGTCGTCGGAAGCGACCTTGATCATCTATCGGGTCGACGGCTCCGGCAACATGATCGACGCAGAGGGCAATGTCGTCGGCAGTGTGGAGGATGCCGCGCTGGCTTATGTCGGCTCCGTGAAATCGGACAGCGGCGCGACGCTCTTCAATGGCGACCAGATGGTTTACCTGGGTCTCGGCCAGGAACTGCGCTTCGCCCTCGAGACGGGAGCGGGGTCCATCGACATGAATCCCGGCTTTTCGTCGGTTACCCAGGGCGACGGGTCCGTGCACCTCAGCGTCGGGGGCCTGCAGCTTTCCGCCATGATCCAGAACACGCTCGATTCAGGCAACAACCTCGCCAGCGTGCAGCGCATCTACGACCTGCCGATGGTGTACCTCACCCATGGCCAGGAACTGAGCGTGGAGGTGGCCGGCAGCGCCGCGAACACCAACGATCTGCATTTCGTGCGGTTCGACATCGATTTCAACACCGGCGAGATCTCGGTGGGCGGCGTTGCCTATGGCGACACGGATGCCTTCCACGCCGCCGTGCGGGCCTATCTGGATCTCGGCTTCTCCGCCACCTATGGCGGCGGCACGTTCTCCAGCGACCAGAACTGGACGGTGGCGGGCAGCGATGGCTATTACGCCCCGGTCCTCATCACCCAGTCCGGCGAGATCTTCGTGTCCGGCACCGGCAATGACGGCGGGCAGGAATATATCCGCATCTTCGGCGAGAACACGTTCGGCTTCGAGGATCTGACCGCCGCACAGGGATCGGACTTCGACTATAACGACATGGTCATGCGGCTCGTGCCGGCCATCTGAGGCCGGACACGGACGCTGCCGGCAGTCGTGCCGGTTTCCGCGCGGCAAAGGCTGGCCCCATCGGGAACGCCCCGCCGCGCATAAAAAACCCCGCCTCAGCGGGGTTCTTTTTGCCAGTGCACCGAAGGGAGGCCGCTCAGACGGCCATGCGCTCCGCGCCGGCCATGGGCTCGCGCAGAACATATCCGCGTCCCCATACGGTCTCGATGTAGTTCTTGCCGCCGGAAGCGTTCGCAAGCTTCTTGCGCAGCTTGCAGATGAACACGTCGATGATCTTCAGCTCAGGCTCGTCCATGCCGCCATAGAGGTGGTTCAGGAACATTTCCTTGGTGAGCGTGGTGCCCTTGCGGAGCGAGAGCAACTCCAGCATCTGATATTCCTTGCCGGTCAGATGCACCCGAGCGCCGTCCACCTCGACCGTCTTGGTGTCGAGATTGACGATCAGGTCGCCGGTCTGGATGACCGACTGGGCATGGCCCTTGGACCGGCGGACGATGGCGTGAATGCGGGCCACCATCTCGTCCTTGTGGAACGGCTTGGTGAGGTAATCGTCGGCGCCGAAGCCGAAGCCCTTAACCTTGTCCTCGGTACCGGCGAGGCCGGAGAGGATCAGGATCGGCGTCTTGACCTTTGCCACGCGAAGGCTGCGCAGCACCTCGAAGCCCGACATGTCCGGAAGATTCAGATCCAGCAGGATGATGTCGTATTCATATACCTTGCCGAGATCGACGCCTTCCTCGCCCAGGTCCGTCGTGTAGATATTGAAATTCTCGGACTTCAGCATCAGCTCGATGCTTTGGGCCGTCGCACTGTCGTCCTCGATGAGCAAGACGCGCATGGCAATCCCTTTCCTCGCACCAAGTCGAAAGACGGCATGCCGCCTCCCACGTGCTCGGGCCACAGTGTGTGAATCAACGCAACGGATATTGAATCGATATCCGAAACTGATTCCATCGCACAAGAGAGCATTGGGAAATCTTTGTGCATGGCACGCAAACTCAAGGTTTTGCGCCGGGCACAAAGGATTTTCACAACCCTTCATGGCAACTTCACGGAGCCCCAGACCCGCGATGTCTGGCGACCCGAAAAGCAGGATGCCTCATGCATCCCAGCCGCCCCGTGCCGCCGAACCATGGAGGCATCATTAACGAAGGCGGTAAACGATTGGTTTCCGTCGCGGCCTGCGGGCAACTTTTTCGCCTTCAGGTGACCGGAGGTAAGAAAGAGGCAACAGGTCTGCGACATGCTGGAAGGGAAGGGGCCTTGTGCAAGGCCGTGTTCCCTCGTGTGTTTCGGAGTATCGCGTTCCATGAAGTCGCGTGAATCCCTGCTCCGCGCCAAGCGGTTCCAGACCGAGGATGCGCGCCGCCGGCTCGCCCAGATCGACACCATGATTGCGGAGTTCGACCGCATGGTGGCCGAACTGGATCGCGATGTGGCTGGCGAGGAAACGCGTTCCGGCATCGCCGATCCCCGGCATTTCGCCTACCCGCCGCTCGCCGCCGCCGCGCGCCAGCGGCGGGAAAACCTCTCCCGCTCGGCGGATGACCTGCGCCTGCAGCGCGCCGAGGCTCAGGATGCGCTCGCCGAGGCGCTGGCGCAGCTTCAGCTTGCCGAGGCTGCCGGAGAGCGCGAGCGGGCCACCGAGGGCGTGGAGCGCCGCCCCACCTGGCGCCAGAGCGAGCCGGCGCGGATCTGACCGTCACGCACGCCGGGCGCGTCCTCGCGGCTTCAGGCGAG
Source organism: Rhizobiales bacterium 12-68-15 (assembly GCA_002279855.1). GTDB lineage: Bacteria > Pseudomonadota > Alphaproteobacteria > Rhizobiales > Xanthobacteraceae > Aquabacter. The sequence goes on along the minus strand of NCCY01000035.1, from coordinate 870 downwards.
ACGGCCGACGCCTGAGGGCAGGGGGCGTGCCCCCGCCCAATCGCGCACACGACCTTCCTTATTGCCGGCCATGCCGTACGCGCACCGCGTGGATGTCGTGGACCGTGGCCCATGCTCGCCGCGGCTTGGGCGTGGCCGATGCCGCACGCCAGGAGCACGGCCATGCGGGTGGCCGGGGTGTGCTGCCGCCGACGTTGGTCCATGACTTTAAGATCGTGGTTAATTTTATTAAATTTCAATGACTTATAGTTAATTTTAAATGTTAGGTTAATGCACTCTTAAAGCCCATTCAGGCTCACCTCGAAGCAACATGAAGGGGTTTATGTTTCCCAAATTAAAACAATGAGTTATTTATCATTTCTGAGGTTTGGAAGCAGGGCGAGGTCGTCTGCGGATGCGGAAGGCCGGCCAGACAGGATCGGGCTTGGTTGATCAGGAGGACATCGGAGGGCTTTGCCGGGCCGTCGCAGACGGTGACCGGGATGCGTTCCGTCGCCTTTATGGGCTGACATCGCCACGCCTGTTCGGCATTGCCCTGCGCATCCTGCGAGACCGGGCCAAGGCCGCCGACGTGCTGCGGCAGGTGTTCCTGGAGATCTGGAACGCGGCGGCGGAGTTCGGCGCGGTGGATGATCCGCTCGTCCGTCTGGTCGCCCGAGTGCGCAGCCTGTCGCTGGATCTGGTGCGGGCCGAAGCGGTGGAGGGCCACGCGCTGGACCCCTTCGAGACCGAGGACGAGGTGGAAGACCCGCTGGCGCGCGAACAGCGCAGCGAAGAGCTGAAGGCACTTCTCACCTGCCTCGGCCAGCTCACGCAGGAGCGCCGGCGCATGATCCTGCACGCTTATTATGACGGGTGGAGCCGCGAGGC
>NCCY01000330.1:1908-6736 GCA_002279855.1 Rhizobiales bacterium 12-68-15 | reverse complement strand
CCGGCTAAGGTACCTTTGCCCCGCCAGAGTGAGGTTCACCCCACTTGAGTGCCGGATGAACAGCGACACGCCGATCTCGTCTTCGAGATCGCGCACGCTACGGCTGATGGACGATTCCTTGACCTCAAGCGCCACCCCCGCCTTGCGGAAGCTTCCGTGCTCGGCGGCCGCCACGAAATAGCGCAGATGGCGCAATTCGATCGAGGTGGAAAACGGCGCAGCCATTCGGGCTCCGGCGTGTTGAGTAGCTTCTGGATATTGATACTCAAAGTTGCGGCTACGTCGAGAGTTGCAGACGGGCTTTGCATCGCGGCCGTTCCGGGCGCCGCCACGCGCAGCGCATCGGTGCAGCGCCGCCGCTTAGAAAGCTGCCGAACGCACGCCATGGCATCCGGGAATTTTCTTCCGGGAGCATAGATTCTGCTAGATTTTATTGGGAAAATTTGGAGCGGGCGATGGGATTCGAACCCACGACCCCAACCTTGGCAAGGTTGTGCTCTACCCCTGAGCTACACCCGCATCCAACGGGCCGGCGGGAAGTCCCGCTCGGCAGGTGCGGTTCTATGCCAAAAGCCTGCGGTGAATGCAACAGGCTTTTGGCGCATTTCCCACAGACGCTCCGGAAATGGCGCCGTTGCAGGATTTTCCGGCCTCACGACCTGTGGATAGGGTCGATCCACTTCACTTCGCTTGGCTGCTCCACCGGCTCGATGTCGAGATTCACCACCACCGGTTCCTGCCCGGAGCGCATCAGGACGCATTCCAGCACCTCGTCGGGGGAGGCGTTGATCTCCTGGTGCGGCACGAAGGGCGGCACATAGATGAAATCGCCCGGCCCCGCTTCGGCGGTGAATTCCAGCGCGTCGCCCCAGCGCATGCGCGCGCGCCCGCGCAACACATAGATGATGCTCTCCAGGTCGCCGTGATGGTGCGCTCCGGTCTTCGCATCCGGATGGATGTGGACGGTCCCGGCCCAGATCTTCTCGGCTCCCGCCCGCGCCTTATTGATGGCGGTGGCGCGGTTCATGCCGGGGGTCTGCGCCGTGTTGGGGTCCAGCTTGTCGCCAGGAATGACCTTCACGCCATGATCGCGCCAGTGGTCGGAGGTCGGCCCGGCGTGCGGGTGCTCGTGATGCGGATGCTCGTGATCATGATCGGGCGTGTGGGGCATGGGCGCTCCTCCGTCTTCTGTTGCTGAACGAAGGTTAGGCCGGCCGCGCCATGAAGGGAACGCTTCCCTTCGCGTGGGGCTCGCTCTAGAAGAACCGCAATTCCGATCATCCCGTCACGCGGAGCCGCCCTCCATGGCAACCTATCAGTTCGCCTACCACATGAGTGGCCTGACCAAGACCTATGCCGGCGGCAAGAAGGTCCTGGATAACGTCCATCTCTCCTTCTACCCCAATGCCAAGATCGGCGTGCTCGGCGTCAACGGCGCGGGCAAGTCCACCCTGCTGCGCATCATGGCGGGGCTCGACAAGGATTATTCGGGCGAGGCGTGGGCGGCCGAGGGCGTGCGGGTCGGCTACCTGCCGCAGGAGCCCAAGCTCGATGCCGACAAGAATGTGCGCGACAACGTGATGGAAGGGGTCGCCAAGCAGAAGGCGATCCTCGACCGCTACAACGAACTCGCCATGAACTATTCCGAGGAGACGGCGGACGAGATGACCCGCCTCCAGGACGAGATCGAGGCGCAGGGCCTGTGGGATCTCGACAGCAAGGTGGACCAGGCCATGGACGCCCTGCGCTGCCCGCCGGACGACTGGGACGTCACCAAGCTCTCGGGCGGCGAGCGGCGCCGCGTGGCGCTCTGCCGCCTGGATCCTGATCGTCACCCATGATCGCTACTTCCTCGACAATGTCACCGGCTGGATCCTGGAGCTGGATCGCGGCCGCGGCATTCCCTACGAGGGCAATTACAGCTCCTGGCTCGGCCAGAAGCAGAAGCGCATGATGCAGGAGGGCCGCGAGGACGAGGCCCGCCAGCGCGCGCTCGCCGCCGAGCAGGAATGGATCTCCGCTTCTCCCAAGGCGCGGCAGGCCAAGAACAAGGCGCGCATCCAGCGCTATGAGGATCTGGTGCGCAAGGCCTCCGAAAAGGCGCCGCAGACCGCGCAGATCATCATTCCGGTGGCCGAGCGGCTGGGCCAGAACGTCATCGACTTCGAAAATCTCAGCAAGGCGTTCGGCGACAAGCTGCTGATCGACGACCTGTCCTTCAAGCTGCCCCCCGGCGGCATCGTGGGCGTCATCGGCCCCAACGGCGCCGGCAAGACCACGCTGTTCCGCATGATCACCGGGCAGGAGACGCCCGACGCCGGCACCATCACCATCGGCGAATCGGTGAAGCTCTCCTATGTGGACCAGAGCCGCGACGCGCTGGACGACAAGAAGACCGTCTGGGAGGAAATCTCCGGCGGCACCGACGTGATCTATGTGGGCAAGAAGGAGATTCCCTCCCGCGCCTACTGCTCCGCCTTCAACTTCAAGGGCGGCGACCAGCAGAAGAAGGTGGGCATGCTCTCGGGCGGCGAGCGCAACCGGGTGCATCTGGCCAAGGTGCTCCAGACCGGCGGCAACGTTCTGCTGCTCGACGAGCCCACCAACGATCTCGACGTGGACACGCTGCGCGCGCTGGAAGAGGCGCTGGAAGATTATGCCGGCTGCGCCGTCATCATCTCGCATGATCGCTTCTTCCTCGACCGCATCGCCACCCACATGCTGGCCTTCGAAGGCGACAGCCATGTGGAGTGGTTCGAGGGCAACTTCGCCGAATACGAGGAAGACAAGAAGCGCCGCCTCGGCATCGATTCCACGTTGCCGAAGCGCATCCAGTACAAGAAGTTCTCGCGCTGACGCGCGGCGGCACGCGGGTTCCGGCCCGCGTGCCCATTCTCGTCACATTGCTCCGCGACCATCCTTCCCTGCCGGCTTCGGGCGCCGGAAGGAGCGAAGCGCATGCGAGGCCCCCGGCATCTGTCCAGCCTCCTCTGGTCCCTCATCGCCATGGTGGGGGCTGCGGTTCTCCCGGTGGGGACGCTCGGCCTGTCGAGCTATCTCGTCTATCTCGCCGCCTCCCCGGTGTTGCGCCTGGTCTATCCGCCGATCTGGGCCGCGAAGGACCCGTTGCTCTGGCCCGTCCTGATCGGCGCCGGCATTCTCTGGTCCGCCAGCTTTCTGGTGGCGGGCATTCTCGACACGGTGCTCAAGGCGCGCGGGCATTCGGCGACGCCCCGCCGGATCGCCTGTCCCGGCGTGCTCTGGATCGGCTCCGTGGCCGCCTTGGGCCTGATGCTGCATCTCAGTGCTCCGCCGGACGGCTTCCGCGCCTGACCTCCTTCTCAAGGCTCCCCCAATGTCCAAACGCTCCGCCCTGACGGCGATCCTCATACTCGCCGGCCTCGCAACCCCCGGGGCGCTGCCGGCAAAGTCCGCCGACACCCTGAGCGTCGATTATCGCAACGCCGCCTTCCGCGACGGCGAACCGGCCATTCCGGCGGTGGCGAAGACCCGCATCGCGAAAGCACTGGCCGCCGCCCCCGCGGAGATTCGGCAGGCGCTGAAATCCGGGTTCGCCATCCTCGGAGAGGCGAAGGGGCCGATCAGCGGGGGAAAGGCCGAAGAGACAGCCTATCTCCTCTCCCCCAAGCGCCCGGTCGCCGCCGATCCCGGCCCGAGCCAGCGGCAGGTGATCGCGCTGGTGAGCGGCGACAAGCTGGTGGGCGCCTATCTCCTGCCCGAGACCGGCTATGCCCGGCTGGTGGGCACCGCGCCCGGTTCGCCCGGTCGCGCCCTGCTGCTGGACGGCACCTTCATGAATATGGGTCAGACGGTGACCTCTCTCGATGCCGTAACGCTCGGGCCGGGAGAGGCCACGAGCGTCCGGCAGTCGGTGAAGGACGTGTATGTGGACGGATGCGACAATCCCGCCGGGGACCGGGCGCGCAAGGCCGCGCTGGTCACGGTGGACCCGTCCAGCGGCACGCTCTCTCCCGCCTGGCAGGATCTCGGCTGCCCCGCCACGACGCCTGCGCGGTGACGGCCGGCGGGCGCCGGTTCCACCCGGGCTTTGCGGAGGATTGCGAAGATTCGCCTTGACGCTTGCGGCGGCGCCACAGGAAAGGTTACAAAGACGACGGTCGCGAAGTGCGATCATCGGTGCTAACGCCTTGAACTGGAACGGAACGAGGCGCGGCATGCGGGGCGGACGGCAATCCGGCACCCGGCGACATGGCGGACGGGCACCCGTGCCCTTCGCCACGGAGCGCGCCCAGCCGGGCGCAAGGTTGACCTGAGATATCGCCTCACGGCGGCAGGGAAGCCGGTGGCGGGACAGCGAAAGCGGGTGGCTTTCGAAAGCGGCCGGTGAAGCAGCGGGGATCATGACCTACAGCGCCTGGATCGACGACGAACCGGAAGACGAACAGCCCTCCCCCGCCTTGATGCGGGTGCCGCTGCGGCTGATCGGTGCCGCGTGCGTGGGCCTCGCCGGATTTGCGTCCGCAGCTCTGGTTTCCGCCTGGGCGCTGGGCGCCGTGGGGACCCCGGCACGGGTGGCGGATCTCGATGAGGTCGCCATGGCGACCCGGGCCGCGCAACTCGCCGCCGAGGCGGCAACCGACCTTGAAATTCCGGCCGATGCGCCCCCCGTTCGCAGCGTCGCGCACGGGCTCATTCCGAGCTGGCTTTACGACCCCAATCCGCTCGCGGGGCCGAGCCGGCGCGCGCCGGTGGTTGCAGACGCGCCGCCCCCCGCCGCTCCCGAGCGGACCGTGACCGATGTGCGGGTGGTGCCGATGCCGCTCGCCCATCCCCTCAGCCTCGCTGC
>NCCY01000330.1:0-1826 GCA_002279855.1 Rhizobiales bacterium 12-68-15 | reverse complement strand
GCTGCCCCAGCGCAACCCGCTGATGGGCGGGGAACAGCTCGCCTCCCTGCCCCCGCCCGGGCAGCCGGGACCGACGGAGCCCCCCGCCGCGTCGCGGCCCGAGGTGACCGACGTTCCCCTGCCGGGGCCGGGCGACAAATATGCCGTCTATGACATCAAGGGCGGCAAGGTCTACATGCCCTCCGGCGAGAAGCTGGAAGCGCATTCCGGCTATGGCGAAGGCTTCGACAACATCGCTTATGTGAACAAGCGGATGATCGGGCCGACCCCGCCCAACACCTACACGCTGACCATGCGCGAACGCCTGTTCCACGGTGTCGAGGCGCTGCGCATGAAGCCGACGGCGGACGCCAAGATGTTCGGCCGCGACGGCTTCCTCACCCATTCCTATCTGATGGGCGAGCGGGGGGATTCCAACGGCTGCATCTCCTTCAAGGAGTATGACAAGTTCCTCGCCGCCTATAAGCGGGGAGAAGTGACGCGCATCATCGTCGTGGCGCAGCTCGCCAATCCGCCGGAGCCGGAAAACCCGCTGCTGGCCTGGTTGTCCGGCAAGCCGAAATAGCGCGCGGGCAGAGATCCCGCCGGTCCATCCGGCGCGGATGTCTGCGGACGTCGCCCTTGAGCGGACCCTCATACGTGGCATTGCATGCAATGACACCCGCCACCGGGTGGCCAGGCTAATTTTTAGCCACACACCCTTTAATGCGGCGCAAAACCCGGCACGGCCGGCGGTCGCAGCCGTCCTTTTGCCTGCAACCACAAGCGCAGCCAACTGGCACGCGGCTTGCTTCTTCAATTGCAGAGTTGGCGGCTAGGGTTCCGGCATCCGCACGGATGCGCTGGTCCGAGAGCTGCCGCCGGTCCGGGAGACATCCGGCCGGGCGCACGGCGGGATAAAAGCCCGGGAGACCTCGGTGGCCAAGGAATTGGTGGCACGCGAGTCTCCGCCAGTTCCCCAATCGTCTGACGCGATGCAACGAAGGGGATTGAAACATGCGCTCCCGTTTTCTGAATGGATTGTGTGCCACGCTGCTTTCCGCCGCATGCGCGGTGGCGATCTTGGGTGTATCGCCCGCCTCGGCGGCTCCGAAGAAGGACTTCAAGGTCGGCTGGTCGATCTATGTGGGCTGGATGCCCTGGGGCTATGCGGCCGATACGGGGATCGTGAAGAAGTGGGCCGACAAATACGGGCTCACCATTCAGGTGACCCAGTTCAATGACTATGTGGAGAGCGTCAACCAGTACACCGCAGGCGCATTCGATGCGGTGACCATCACCAATATGGACGCCCTCTCCATTCCCGCCGCCGGCGGCGTGGACACGACGGCGGTGATCGTCGGCGACTATTCCAACGGCAACGATGCCATCATCCTGAAAAACAAAGCGGATCTGGCCGCCATCAAGGGCCAGAAGGTCAATCTGGTGGAGTTCTCCGTCTCCCACTATCTGCTCGCCCGCGCGCTGGAGAGCGCGAAGATGAGCGAGCGGGACGTGCGGGTGGTCAACACCTCCGACGCCGACATGGTGGCGGCCTACAAGACCAAGGCGGTCACCGCCGTCGTCACCTGGAACCCGCTGGTGGCGGAGATTCTGGCCGAGAAGAGCGCCCATAATGTCTTCGACAGCGCGAAGATTCCCGGTGAGATCATGGACCTGATGGTCGCAAATACGGCTGTTCTCAAGGACAATCCCGATTTCGGCAAGGCGCTGGCCGGCATCTGGTACGAGACCATGGCGCTCATGACCGACCCCGGCGAGAAGGGCATCGCGGCCCGCACCGCCATGGGCAAGGCCTCCGGCACGGACCTCGCCGGCTTCAATGC
>NCCY01000034.1 GCA_002279855.1 Rhizobiales bacterium 12-68-15 | reverse complement strand
GTGACATTGAGGATGCCGGAGAAGCCATGGGCGATCACCGCCTCGATGGCGGCGCTGATGTCGTCCACATGGATGCGGTTGAACACCTGCCCCGGCTTGTCGATGCGCCGCGCATCCCCGTCCTTCAGGTTCAGCAGCGCGTTGCGGCCCGGCCCGTAAATGCCGGCAAGGCGCAGGCTTGCCACCGGAATGCCCTTCTGCGCGCCGAAGGCGAGCCAGTCGGCTTCCGCCGCGATGCGCCGCGCCAGCCGTTCCGAGCCGGGATTGAGCGGGGTGGTCTCGTCCACCCACGCCCCGCCATGGTCGCCATAGACGCCGAGCGTGGTGAGATAGATCACCTGCCGCAGCTTCGGGCCGGCATCAAGCGCCGCGCGCGCCACCGCCATCAGCGGGTCGCCCGACGGACCCGGCGGCGCGGAGAGCAGGAGGATGTCCGCCTGCGCGATGGCGGCCTCAAGGTCGCGGGGCAGGTCGGTGCCGTCGAACACCAGCCCCTGCGCCTCCAGGCCCAGCCGCGACAGGTCGGAAATCCGGCCCGCCCCGGCCGCGCCCCGGCTGGTGCCGGTGACGCGGTTGAACAGATGGGGGGCGGCGGCGATGAGCGCGCGGCCGCAATAGCCGAGCCCGACGGCGAGAAGATGGGTCATGCGGCGTGTCTCTCCAGTCCCGCGCGCCATTCACCGAGCACGTCCGGGTCGGTTTCGCTGCACATATGCTGCGCAGCAATGTCTGCGAAATCGGGCGATGCCAGCAGCCGCTCCAGCGCCCAGACGGCGGCCCCGCGCACCAGCGGCGCGTCATCCGTGAGGCGCGCGCGGACCTGGGGGATGAAGCTGGCATCGCCGGAATTGCCGATCGCCACCAGCACGTTGCGCACCATGCGCACGCGCCCGGTGCGTTTGTCGCGGCCTTCCTGCGCGAACTTGTTCCACGGGCAGGCGGCGAGGCAGTCGTCGCAGCCATAGATGCGGTTGCCCATGAGCGGGCGCAGGTCGCGCGGGATCGGCCCGCGATGCTCGATGGTGAGATAGGAGACGCAGCGCCGCGCATCCAGCCGGTAGGGCGCGGGGAAGGCGGCGGTTGGGCAGGCGTCGAGGCAGGCCCGGCAGCCGCCGCAATGGTCGCGGCTGGGCGGGTCCGCCGGCAGGGGCAGCGTGGTGGCGATGGCGCCGAGGAACAGCCACGAGCCCCGCTCCCGCGAGACCACATTGGTGTGCTTGCCCTGCCAGCCGAGCCCGGCGGCCTGCGCCAGCGGCTTCTCCATGAGGGGGGCGGTGTCCACGAACACCTTCACGTCGCCTCCCCCCGCATCGGCCAGAAGGGCGCGGGCGATGCGCTTCAGCTTCGCCTTGATGAGTTCATGATAATCCTCGCCCCGCGCATAGACCGAGATGGCGCCGTGCGCGCGCCGGGCCAGAACCGCGCGCGGATCTTCGTCGGGACCGTAATTGTAGCCGAGCATGACGATGGCGCGCATGTCCGGCCACAGGGCGCGGGGCGCGGCGCGCCGCTCCAGCGTCTCGCCCATCCAGCCCATGTCGCCATGGCAGCCCTGCGCCACCCATTCCGCAAGGCGCGGCCCGGCCTGCGGGATGGCGTCGGGGTCCGCGACGCCGAAGGCGTCGAACCCCTCGTTTCGGGCGAGATCCCGCAGGCGATCCTTCAGCCTGTCGGGCAGCGGGCCTTCAGGGGCCGGCGCCGTGGTCAGAAGTCGAGGTCCGCATAGGTCGGGGAAGCCGGCATGCCCGGAATGCTGTCGCTCAGCAGGGCGCGGAAGGTCGGCCGCGACTTCAGGCGCGCATACCATGCCTTGGCGTCCTCGTCCTCGTCCCACGGCACATCGCCCAGATAGTCCGCGACGGAAAGATGGGCTGCGGCGGCCAGATCCGCATGGGACATGCGCTGGCCGGCCAGCCAGTTCCGTCCCTTGGCCAGCCATCCGATATATTTCAGATGATAGCGGATATTGGACCGCGCCGCGCGCAGCGCCTGCACGTCGGGCGGGCCGCCACCCTGCTGGGCCTTCATGTAGCGCTTGTAGATGCGTTCGCGCACCAGATGCTCGGTGACGTCCAGATACATCTTCTCGCTGAACCAGGCCACCAGCCGGCGCACCTCGATGCGCTCCAGCGGGCCTTCCGGCAAAAGGCGGCGGTCGCCCAGCGCGAGGCCCCGCGTCTCGTCCATATATTCCGCGATGATGGAGGCGCCGGGCACGGCGGGCGCCTGCTGCTCCACCATGACCGGGGTTTCGCCGGCGGGGTTCAGGGCGAGGAAATCGGGCCGGCGTTCCCACACGCGCTCCTCCACGAGCTCGGGCTCGATGCCGTATTCGGCAAGCACGAGGCGGATGAATCGCGAATGGGGGCAGAAGGGGTGGTGGTGCAGATACATGTCTTGGGAGCAGCCTCACGAGGGAATGGCCTCTCGGGCGTGATCCGGTCTAGAGATGTTCTGTTTGCACCGCAAGACGCAAACAAAACCGCCCGTGTGGCAATGCGGACACATGGTGAACCAAAGAAAACGCCTGACCCTGGGACAATCAGCGGGCCATCCGCGCCCGCGATTGCGCCCTGCCCGGTCCCGGCTCAGGATGCCGCCGCTCCCTTGGCCGCCTATGGGCGGCGCTGCGTGATTCCCCGGATGGATACATGACCCTCGGCACGATGCTCGAAGCCCTCTTCCTCGGAATTCTGGAAGGGCTCACCGAGTTCATTCCCGTCTCCTCCACCGCCCACATGCTGCTGGCCGGGCATTTTCTCGGCTTCGAGAGCGCTGGCAAGGCGTTCGAGGTGCTGGTGCAGCTCGGGGCCGTTCTCGCGATCGTGATCGTCTATTTCCAGCGCTTCCTGCGGGTGGCCATGCTGCTGCCCACCAATCCGGGCGCGCGGCGCTTCGTGCTGGGCGTGGTGCTGGCCTTCCTGCCCGCGGCGGTGATCGGCGCGCTGGCGCACGGCTTCATCAAGTCGGTGCTGTTCGAGACGCCGATCCTGATCTGCTGCACCCTGATCCTCGGCGGGGTGGTGCTGCTGTTCATCGACAATGTGGCGCCGGAGCCGCGCTACAACAACGCCATGGGCCTGCCGCTCGGCATGGCGTTCATGATCGGCCTGTGCCAGTGCGTGGCGATGATTCCGGGCATGTCGCGCTCCGGCTCGTCCATCGTCGGCGCCATGCTGCTGGGGGTGGAGAAGCGCGCGGCGGCGGAATTCTCCTTCTTCCTCGCCTTGCCCACCATGCTCGGGGCATTCACCTACGACCTCTACAAGAACCGCAACATCCTGACCTTCGACGACGGCCTGCTGATCGCCATCGGCTTTGTCGCGGCTTTCTGCTCGGCGATCCTGGTGGTGCGCGCGCTGCTCGATTTCGTCTCCCGCCACGGCTATGCGCCGTTCGGCTGGTGGCGGATCGGGGTCGGCCTTGCCGGCCTTGCGGGGCTGATGATCTTCGGGTGACGCCGGCGTACGGGCCGGTCCGACCGGCCCGTTTCGCAGACAGCGGGACGCGTCAGAAGTCGGAGGCGATGCCGCCCACTTCCCAGTCGCCATAGCGCACGGGCTCCTTGCCGCCCCGCCCGTTCAGTTCCTTCGGCATGGCCTGCGCCGCCGCATCAATGGCCGCACGGCGCTCCGCCGCCTCCGCCAGCGCGCGCTTGGCGGCTTCGCTCAGGGGGCGCTCCTCGGGAACGAGGGTGGCGGGGGAGAAGGTGTTCGCGTCGTCACTCATCAGCCTGCATCTCCGGTGGGCGGCATGGTCCCTTATACGCGCCATTCTTGCTCCCCGCGTCGTGCCGTGCTAGCGACCCGCGACCTCGCAAGGGGACGAGGCGACGCATTCGAGGAGATGAGCATGGCGACGCAGAACGGCAGCCCGATGGACAACCAGGCGCCCGCGCTCAATGTGCTCGCGCAATATATCAAGGATCTGTCCTTCGAAAATCCCAATGCGCCCCGTTCGCTCGCCAATCCGGGCGGCCAGCCGGACGTGAAGATCCAGATCAACGTGAACGCCCGCCCGCTTCAGGGTGAGGAGTTCGAGGTCGAACTGAAGATCGACGGCAGCGCCACCGTGGGCGGCTCCACCCTGTTCGCCTTCGACCTGCTCTATGGCGGCATCTTCCGCATCCGCAACATTCCCGAGCAGAGCCTCCAGCCGGTGGTGCTGATCGAGTGCCCGCGCATGCTGTTCCCGTTCGCCCGCCAGATCGTCGCGGATGCGGTGCGCGGCGGTGGCTTCCCGCCCCTAATGATCGACCCGGTGGACTTTGCCGCGCTCTACCAGCAGCGCATGGCCGCCGAGGCGCAGCGCCTGTCCACCGCCGGTCAGGCCTGATCGTCGCTTCCGACCACCTGATTTTTCGTGACGGCCGCGCCCCCCGGGCGCGGCCGTTTGCGTTGCGGCGCACCAAGTTTGCCGCAGCGGCGATTCAGCCGTTGCGTGTGGCGGCTTGCGGTATCAGGATTGCGTCGCTTCGCACCGCACAAGAACGGGGGTTCACGCCATGTCCAGCAGCGCCGCGCTTCGCGCCACCTCAGACGAGAGCATCGATGCCGTCGCGCTCGGGCGGACGGCCACCGACCTGCTGGAAAAACTCCTGGCGCAGGCCACATCCGCCGTCCGTGCGCGGGTGAGCGAGGGCGGAAAGCTCTCCGCCCGCCTGCTGGAAGAAGAGCAGCGGGCCGCCCACGGCCTCGCCTGGCTCGCCACCTACGTCTTCGGCGTGCGGGAACTGGTCCATTATGCCGACCGGCTGTCGGAAGACGGCCGCTTCGGCGAGACCGAGGCGCTGCTGGTGCAGATCGGCCTTGGCGAATATGTCGCACAGATCTTCGGCGGCATCCCCATGAGCCAGGGCGAGACGGTGCGGCTCGAAGACCTGTTCATCGACGCCGATACGGCCGCGGACCTGCGCGCCCATCCCGCCCTTGCGGGCCTGATCGCGGGGGGCAACACCTCCGCCGCCCGCAAGGCGCTGGCCGCCCGCATCCGCGAGGCCGGTCCCGGCACCGTGGGCAATGCCGGCCTCGATGAGACGATGGAGGCCATGCGCAGCGAGATCAACCGCTTCGTGGAAGCGGAAGTCGCGCCCCATGCCCATGAGTGGCATCTGAAGAACGATTACATCCCGCTGGAGATCATCCAGGGCCTTGCCGATCTCGGCGTGTTCGGCCTGACCATCCCGGAGGAATATGGCGGCCTCGGGCTCTCCAAGGAGGCCATGTGCCTCGTCACCGAGGAACTCTCGCGCGGCTATATCGGCGTCGGCTCGCTGGGCACCCGCTCGGAGATCGCGGCCGAGCTGATCCTCGGCGGCGGCACGGACGCGCAGAAGGAAAAATACCTGCCGAAGATCGCCTCCGGCGAGATCCTGCCCACGGCGGTGTTCACCGAGCCCAATACCGGCTCGGACCTCGCCTCGCTGCGCACCCGCGCGGTGAAGGAGGGTGACGTCTACAAGGTCTCCGGCAACAAGACCTGGATCACCCATCCGGTGCGCGCGGACCTCATGACCCTGCTGGTGCGCACCAATCCGGCCGAGCCCGGCTACAAGGGCCTGTCCATGCTGCTGGCGGAGAAGCCGCGCGGCACCGATGCCGACCCGTTCCCCGCGCCCGGCATGACCGGCGGCGAGATCGAGGTGCTCGGTTATCGTGGCATGAAGGAATACGAGATCGGCTTTGACGGTTTCGAGGTGCCGGCCTCCCAGCTGCTCGGCGGCGAGGAGGGGCAGGGCTTCAAGCAACTCATGAACACCTTCGAGGCCGCCCGCATCCAGACCGCCGCCCGCGCGGTGGGCGTGGCGCAGGCCGCACTGGAGACCGGCCTGCGCTATGCGGAGGAGCGCATCCAGTTCGGCAAGCCGCTCATCGCCTTCCCGCGCGTGGCGGACAAGATCGTCATGATGGCGGTCGAGATCGCCATCGCCCGCCAGATCACCTATTTCGCCGCCCGCGCCAAGGATGAGGGCCGGCGGACCGACCTTGAGGCCGGCATGTCCAAGCTGCTGGGCGCCCGCGTGGCCTGGGCGGCGGCGGACAATGCGCTCCAGATCCATGGCGGCAACGGCTTTGCGCTGGAATATCCGGTCTCGCGCCTGCTGTGCGATGCGCGCATCCTCAACATCTTCGAGGGCGCGGCGGAGATTCAGGCGCAGGTGATCGCCCGTCGCCTGCTGGAAGGCGGCAACTGAGCAGGTTCAGCCTGCGCTCACCCGCCCCCGCAGCCACCGGGCGAGGCCAGACGCGGCGGCGCACGCCGCCGCGAGATACCAGAGCGGCGCCGACGGCAGGACGGGCAGGGCTGCGGAAATCACCATGGGGGTCACGCCCGCGATGATGCCCGACACGAGGTTCAGCGAGAGCGACACGCCGGAATAGGCGACCGGCGGCGGGAAGCTCCGGATCATGATGACCGAGGCCGCGCCGAACAGCCCGCCGCCAAACCCCGCCAGCCCCATCAGCGGCACCCGCAAGTCCGGATGGCCGGGAGCCAGCAGGAAGCATGCGAGATCGCACATGAACGCCAGCGGGGCCACCAGAGCCAGCGCGTGCGCCTGTCCGAGGCGATCGAACATCAGCCCCGAAATCGGCGCCGCCATGATCAGCCCGGCGGTGGCGAGGCAGCCGGCAAACAGCGCGGTGACGGGCGGGGTGTGATAGAGGGTCTGGAGCAGGGTCGGCCCCATCAGGCTGAGCACCGCGAAATGGGCGATGAACGGCCAGAAGGCCAGCACGGAGACCACCACGCCCCGGCCATGGTGCCGCATCACCGTGCGGATGGGCAGGTCGCGGGCGAGGCGGTCTTCCGCCTTCAGGGCGCGGAACACCGGCGTCTCATCCAGCGACTTGCGCAGGAAAACGCAGGCAAGCCCGAGCCCGCCGCCGATGGCGAAGGCGATGCGCCATCCGAAGCCAAGGATGTCGGCCTCCGGCACCATCATGTGGATCAGCATGGCGACCAGCACGCCCAGCAGGACGCCAAAGGTCATGCCGCAGGCGATGAAGCCCATGGCGCTGCCCCGCCGCGCATCTGCCACATGCTCCGCCCCGAACAGATAGCCCCCGGAGACTTCGCCGCCGACCGCGATGCCCTGCACGAGGCGCAGCAGCGACAGGAGCAGGGGCGCGGCCAGCCCCCAGTCGGTATAGGTCGGCAGGAATCCCATGGCCAGCGTTGCCAGCGCCATCAGGGTGAGAGTGAAATTGAAGGTCCGCTTGCGTCCGATCCGGTCGCCGAAATGCGCGACCAGCACCCCGCCTACCGGACGGGCGAAATATCCCACCGCGAACACGGTAAAGGTCTGAAGCTCCGCGAGCCAACCGGGCAAGGCCGGCGGGAAGAAGACCTGCGCCAGCGTCGGGACGAAATAGACGAAGATGACGAAGTCGAACAGTTCCAGGGCCCCGCCGAGCGAGGTCAGGGCCAGCGTGCGCACCTGCCCTCCGGTCAGGGGCGGTGCGGCCGGAGCGGTCCCGGCCCTTGGCTGCAAGAAGGCCATTTCGGTGATCCGGTCGCGGGTTGCGGATGCGTGTGGCTGAGGTAACCTGTACCGGCATCGCGCGGCCATGTCATTGACAGCGTATTCCAGCCCGCGTCGAGCGGACGCCGAGAAATATTGCAGCGCAATAGAATTTGATCTAGATCAAATGCATCACTCTGGACCCGGTGAAATTCCGGGTGGCTCTTCCGGCCGCCGATCCGCCGGACCACGCACAGTCAGGGCCTGCCGTCACCGCCACCGCGCGGACGCTCCCTCTTTGCGAAGATTCCCCATCTCATGATCACATCCTCACGCTATCTCCGCGACTGGACCTCCAACATCCGGGCCGACGTGCTCGCCGGCATCGTGGTGGCGCTGGCCCTCATACCCGAGGCCATCGGCTTCTCGGTGATGGCCGGCGTCGATCCCAAGGTCGGGCTCTATGCCTCCTTCGCCATCGCCTGCGTCTCCGCGATCACCGGCGGACGGCCGGGGATGATCTCGGCTGCCACCGCCGCCACGGCCGTGGTCATGGTGAGCCTCGTGCGCGACCATGGTCTTCAGTATCTGTTTGCCGCCACCATCCTCATGGGGCTGATCCAGATCGTTGCCGGCGTCCTGAAGCTCGGGCGGGTCATGCGCTTCGTGTCGCGCTCGGTCATCACCGGCTTCGTGAACGCCCTCGCCATCCTGATCTTCCTCGCCCAGCTTCCCGAACTGGTCGGCGTGCCCGTGCAGACCTATCCCATGGTCGCGGCGGGGCTTGCCATCATCTATCTGTTCCCGCGCCTGACCAAAGCGGTGCCCTCGCCGCTGGTGGCCATCGCGGCGCTGACCCTGTTCGCGTGGTGGAGCGGCATGGACCTGCGCACGGTGGGCGATCTCGGCCAGTTGCCGGACAGCCTGCCGGTCTTCACCCTGCCGCAGGTGCCGCTGACGCTGGAGACGCTCCAGATCATCCTGCCCTATTCGCTCACACTCGCAGCCGTCGGCCTGCTGGAATCCCTGCTGACCGCGCAGATCGTGGACGACATGACCGACACCACCAGCAACAAGAGCCAGGAGTGCGTGGGGCAGGGGACCTCAAACATCGCCTCCGCCCTGATCGGCGGCATGGGCGGCTGCGCCATGATCGGCCAGTCGGTGATCAACGTCACGTCGGGCGGGCGCGGCCGGCTCTCCACCTTCGTGGCCGGCGCTTTCCTCCTGTTCCTCATCGTGGTGCTCAACGACATCGTGCGGATCATCCCCATGGCGGCGCTGGTGGCGGTGATGATCATGGTCTCCATCGGCACCTTCTCGTGGCGCTCGCTCCTCGACCTGCGCACCAATCCCCGCTCGTCGTCGGTGGTGATGCTGGCCACGGTCGGTACCGTGCTCGCGACCCATGACCTTGCGGCGGGGGTGCTGGTGGGCGTGCTGCTCTCCGGCGTGTTCTTCGCCGGCAAGGTCTCCCGTCTTGTGGATGTCACCTCCACGCTGGATGCCGGGGCCTCCCGGCTGACCTGCGTCGTGACAGGCCAGATCTTCTTCGCCTCGGCCGAGGTGTTCCTGCGCGGCTTCGATTTCGATCACATGCCCCGCGAGGTGGTGATCGATGTGACCGAGGCGCATTTCTGGGACATCACCGCCATCGACGCGCTGGACAAGGCGGTGCTGAAGCTGCGCAAGGCCGGCGCCGAGGTGCGCGTGGACGGTCTCAATGCAGCGAGCGCCACCATGGTGGATCGCTTCGCCCGCCACGACAAGGACGCTTCGGCCCCCACCAGCCTGCACTGAGCAGCCGCGTGGACTTGCTTTCCGCATCGCCGGGAAACGCTTAAGGAAGCCGGGACCGATTCCCGCCGGCCATGGTCAGGCTGGCGGGGTCCATTCCCGGCGCTCTCTGCGCCGCCCGATGCCGGAGAACGAGATGGCCCACTGGCTGTACAAGTCCGAGCCGTTCAAATGGTCCTGGGACCAGCAGGTGAAGGCGGGCGCCGCCGGCACCCACTGGGACGGCGTGCGCAACCATTCCGCCAAGCTCAACATGATCGCCATGAAGGTGGGAGAGCAGGGCTTCTTCTATCATTCCAACGAGGGCAAGGAGATCGTCGGTATCGTCGAGGTGATCCGCGAGGCCTATCCCGATCCGTCCGACCCTTCCGGAAAATTCGTGATGGTGGACCTGAAGGCGGTGCGGCCCCTGAATGCGCCGGTGAGCCTGGAGTTCATCAAGACCGACCCGCGCCTCTCTGACATGGCGCTGGTGAAGCTGTCGCGCCTGTCCGTCCAGCCGGTGACCGATGCGGAGTGGGACATCATCCTCTCCCTCGCCGGCGAAAGATGAGCCGTCCCGCCAGCGATCCGCTCGCCTTCGTGAAGGCGGAGACCGTGCTGCGCCCGGTGCCCATGGTGCCGGAACTCTCCCTCCATGTGGCTGATGAGGCGGTGCCGCTCTGGCACCGCACCGAGGAGGAACTGGGCGAGATGGGTCTGCCGCCGCCCTTCTGGGCCTTTGCCTGGGCGGGCGGGCAGGCGCTGGCGCGCTTCATCCTCGACCGGCCGGAGCTGGTGGCGGGCCGCACCGTGCTGGATTTCGCATCCGGTTCCGGGCTGGTGGGCATCGCCGCCGCGCGGGCCGGCGCGCGTAGCGTGACCTGTGCGGATATTGACGGCTTTTCCCTCGCCGCCATCAGCGTGAACGGCGCCGCCAACCATGTGACCCTTCTTCCCTGCGGCGAGGATCTGGTGGGGCGTGATGACGGCTGGGACGTGATCCTGGCCGGGGACATCTGCTACGAGCGCGACCTTGCCGCGCGGGTGTTCGACTGGCTGCTGGCGTTGCGCGCGCGTGGGGCCGAGGTGCTGATCGGCGATCCCGGCCGCACCTACCTGCCGCGTGACCGGCTGGAGCAGCTGGCCGAATATGGCGTGCCGGTCACCCGCGAGCTGGAGGACATGGAAATCAAGCGCACCTGCGTCTGGCGCCCGCGCGCCTGAGGCGCCACTGCGCACCCCGAGGGAACAGGGGCGCCCTGCGACCGTTCCCCCCAAGGAGCTGGGCGTGCAACAGAGGTTTCAGCGATGGACATCCAGGACGTGTGGCAGGAAATGGCACGGCGGCATTCCTGCATGCTGGTGGACATGGACGGCGGTCGGCTGCGGGCGCGACCCATGGCGCCGGTGGCCAAGCCCGAGGACGGCGCCATCTGGTTCGTCACCGATGTTTCGTCCTCCAAGGATGACGAGATCGCCCGCAATCCGCAGGTCTGCCTCGCCTTTGCCGATGATGGCGATCACTTCTACCTCTCGGTCTCCGGCGAGGCGGAAGTGCTGCGCGACAAGGCAAAGCTGAAGGAAATCTGGTCCTCAGCCATGGAAGCCTATTTCCCCGGCGGTCCGGAAGATCCGAACGCGGTTCTCCTGAAGGTGACGCCGGTGCAGGCGGAGATGTGGCAGGGCGACGGCACCCTCGCCACCGGCTTCAAGATGGCCTCCGCCATCCTGCGGCAGGAGCGCGCCGACCTCGGCGAGAATGCCAAGTTCCGGATGTGAGGTGCTGCGCCGGCGGTCAGCGGGGGCGCAGGGTCAGCCCCACCCCGCCGGCTGTTGCCATCAGCCATCCGGCGATCATCACCATGCCCCCAATCGGCGCGGTTCCCCACAGAAGCTTGATCCCCATCAAGGCGCGCAGCGACAGATCGCCCGAAAACAGCAGGGTACCGATCAGAATGGCGCTGGCTCCGACCAGAAGTGCAATCCGGCCGCGGAGGGCCTGAAGGGCGAGGGCGCCAAGGCCGGCGATCGCGGCGGCGTGGATCATCAGGAACTGGGCGGCCGTCGTCAGGGCGGCGCCGCCCGCCAGATGGGCCGCGACGGCAGAAGCTGCGACGCCGGCCGCACCCATCAGGCCGGCAGTCAGGAACAGGACGCGGACCCAAGTGAGCATGGCGGTTCTCCGGCAGGGGCTGATGGGTCAGATTTAGGCCCTGACGGCGGAGGGCGACAGGGGCGCCGGTGCCGCATCGCCCCTCCACCCCGGAGCGCCGTGAGAGCCCCCTGCCGGATTGGCCGAAAGTCGCGTGGCGGACTGCCTTGTGGTGGCTCGGGGGGGCTACCATAATCCGCCTCAATCAATGTGGCGGCCTTGCCCGCCGCGCATGCAGGAGGGGAAACGACCCATGTCCGAGAAGATTTATGCCGTGCCATCGGCCTGGGCGGACCGCGCCTTCGTGGACGCTGACTATTATGCCGCCATGTACAAGCAGTCGGTGGAGAATCCCGAAGGATTCTGGTCCGAACATGGCAAGCGCATCCACTGGTTCGAGCCCTATACCCGCGTGAAGAACACCTCCTTCGCGCCGGGGCAGGTCTCCATCAAGTGGTTCGAGGATGGCGTCACCAACGTCGCCTATAATTGCGTGGACCGGCATCTGGAGCACCGCGGCGACCAGGTGGCGATCATCTGGGAAGGCGACGATCCCTCCGAATCCCGCTCCATCACCTATCGCGAACTGTCCGCCGAGGTGAATCGCTTCGCGAATGTGCTGCGCAACCGGGATGTGCAGAAGGGCGACCGCGTCACCATCTACATGCCGATGATCCCTGAGACCGCGTTCGCCATGCTGGCCTGCGCGCGGCTGGGAGCGATCCATTCCGTGGTGTTCGGCGGCTTCTCGCCGGACAGCCTTGCCGGGCGCATCTCGGACTGCGGCTCCAAATGCGTGATAACCGCCGACGAGGGCCTGCGCGGTGGCCGCAAGGTGCCCCTGAAGGCCAATGTGGACGCCGCCATCGCGCGCGTGCCGGGCGGGGTGGACCATGTGATCGTGGTGCGCCGCACCGGCGGCAAGGTGGCGATGGAGCCGGGCCGGGACGTCTGGTACCACGAGGCCGCCGACATGGTGACCGACGAATGCCCGGTCGAGCCCATGAACGCGGAAGATCCGCTGTTCATCCTCTACACGTCCGGTTCCACCGGCATGCCCAAGGGTGTGCTGCACACCACCGGCGGCTATCTCGTCTACGCCTCCATGACGCACCATTACGTCTTCGACTATCACGAGGGCGACATCTACTGGTGCACGGCCGATGTGGGCTGGGTGACCGGCCATTCCTACATTCTCTATGGTCCGCTCGCGAACGGCGCGACCACGCTGATGTTCGAGGGCGTGCCCAATTATCCCAGCAACTCCCGCTTCTGGGAGGTCATCGACAAGCACAAGGTCAACATCTTCTACACCGCGCCCACCGCCATTCGCGCGCTGATGCAGTCCGGCGAGGAGCCGGTGAAGCGGACCTCCCGCGCCTCCCTGCGGCTGATGGGATCGGTAGGCGAGCCCATCAATCCGGAAGCCTGGGAATGGTACCACCGCGTGGTGGGTGAAGGCCGCTGCCCCATCGTCGATACGTGGTGGCAGACCGAGACCGGCGGCATCCTCATCAGCCCGCTGCCGGGCGCGACCGCGCTGAAGCCGGGGTCCGCGACGCTGCCCTTCTTCGGCGTGCGGCCCGAAGTGGTGGATGCGGAAGGCAAGGTGCTGACGGGCGCCACCGAGGGCAATCTCGTGATTGCCGATTCCTGGCCCGGCCAGATGCGCACGGTCTATGGCGACCATGCGCGCTTCGAGCAGACCTATTTCTCCACCTATCCCGGCAAGTATTTCACCGGCGACGGCTGCCGGCGGGATGCGGACGGCTATTACTGGATCACCGGCCGCGTGGATGACGTGATCAACGTCTCCGGCCACCGCATGGGGACGGCCGAGGTGGAAAGCGCCCTCGTCGCGCATCCCAAGGTGTCCGAGGCGGCGGTGGTGGGCTTCCCCCACGATATCAAGGGGCAGGGTATCTATGCCTATGTCACGCTGATGGACGGGGAGGAGCCGACCGAGGCCCTGCGCAAGGAGCTGATCAGCTGGGTGCGTCAGGAGATCGGTCCCATTGCCTCGCCGGACCTGATCCAGTTCGCCCCCGGCCTGCCCAAGACCCGTTCCGGCAAGATCATGCGCCGCATCCTGCGCAAGATTGCCGAGGACCAGTTCGAGAATCTCGGCGACACCTCCACGCTCGCCGACCCAGGTGTGGTGAATGACCTCGTCAACAACCGCCAGAACAAGAAAAGCGCGGCCTGACCGGTCGCTATTTTCCTGTGCGTGATACGGCGCCCTTCGGGGCGCCGTTTTTCGTTTCGGCGGGTATTTCCTGCGGGCGGCGGGCACGCTTGATGCGGAAAAGCGCGCCTGGATGGGCATTTGAATTGCCGGGGCGGGCGTGTTAAACGTAATTTACGTGAAATTGAAAAAATCACATGAATATTTTGGTTAAGGAGACTTCCATGCTGACCCGCCGCGCCTTCACCAGCCTCAGCCTTGCCGCCCTGCTGGCGCCGGGTATGGCGTTCGCACAGGACTACAAGGGCCCCACCACCATCCTGAACGTGTCCTACGACATCGCCCGCGAACTGTTCACGGCGGAAAATGCCGGCTTCGTGCCGGTGTGGAAGCAGAAGACCGGGCAGGAAGTAACCGTCAACCAGAGCCACGCAGGCACGTCGCGCCAGGCGCGCGCCATCATCGAGGGGCTGGAGGCGGATGTCGTCACCTTCAACCAGGTGACTGACGTGGACGTGCTGGCGAAGGCCGGCTTCGTGGCCAAGGACTGGCAGTCCAAATTTCCCAACAAGGCCTCGCCCTATTATTCCTTCCCCGCCTTCCTGGTGCGTGACGGAAACCCCAAGAACATCAAGGACTGGAACGACCTCGTCCGCGATGACGTGAAGGTCATCTTCCCGAACCCGAAGACCTCGGGCAACGCCCGCTACACCTATCTTGCCGCCTATGCCTATGCGCTGGAGCAGAACAAGGGTGACCAGGAGAAGGCCAAGGCCTTCGTAAAGAAGCTGCTGTCCAATGTGCCGGTGTTCGACACCGGCGGACGCGGCGCCACCACCACCTTCGTGGAGCGCGAGACCGGCGACGTGCTGGTGACCTTCGAGGCGGAGACCCTGTCCTATGAGCAGCTCTACAAGGACAAGAAGGTGAAGACGGTGGTGCCGTCCGTGAGCCTGCTGGCGGAATTCCCCGTCGCCGTCGTGGACAAGGTGGTGGACAAGCGCGGCTCCCGCCCGCTCGCCACGGCCTATCTGGATTATCTCTTCACCCCCGCCGGCCAGACCATCGCCGTGGAGGCCTATCACCGGGTCACCAACAAGGAGGTGATGGACAAGTTTCCCGGTCGCTTCCCGCAGGTGCGGCTGGTGACCGTGGAGGACGTGTTCGGCGGCTGGCAGAAGGTGCAGGCCGACCAGTTCGCCTCCGGCGGCATTCTCGACCAGGTGTTCGTGGGCCGCTGAG
>NCCY01000329.1 GCA_002279855.1 Rhizobiales bacterium 12-68-15 | reverse complement strand
AACAGGTTCACCGGCTTGGTGGCGAGCAGCGAGGGCAGGGCGCGGGGCTCCTTGCCGAAGGTGAACATCACCGCATTGTCGAGGATGATGCCACCCGCCACGGTGGCCATCAGCCAGGCATTGGAGCCGCGGGAGGCGAACGGGCGCACGAGGAAGCGTTCCACCGCAAGGCCGAACAGGGCGGCGAGCAGCAGCACGCCGACGAGCGCCAGCGGCAGCGGCAGGCCGGCGGTCACCCAGAGCGAATAGCAGAGCACCGCGCCGAGCATCACCGAGGATCCCTGGGCAAAATTCACCGTGTTCGAGACCGCGTAGGTGACGTGGTAGCCAAGCGCGATCAGCCCATACATGGCCCCGAGCGACAGGCCGGAGACGATGGCGGACACGATCAGCATTTGCGGCCTCCTCGGCTTCTGGTGGTTGCGCGCCGTGCGCGTTTGACGTGTCGTGCCGGGCCTTCCCCCTCCCCAACTCTCCCCCGCAAGCGGGAGAGGGGGCGCGTTGTGCGGGTGGAGGGGGGGCGGGGATGGCTTTGGCCTCCCTCGCCGGCACGACGGGAGAGGCGCTGGGGAGTCCCTCCCCCGCAAGCGGGAGAGGGCTTTTCGCAGGGGCCTGCCTCAGTTCACCGGGACGATTTCCGCGCCCTTGAAGTGGGTGAACATGTAGTCGGCCTTGCCCAGTGCATCCTGATTGTCCGGGCTGAACGGCTTGGAATAGGTCTTGATGAGCCCCTCATAGGTGCCGATCTCGTAGAAGGCCTTGCGCAGAGCGGGGCCGTCCGTGGTGCCGGCCTTGGCGATGGCCAGCGCCAGCAGGTGCATGCCGTCATAGGCATTGGCGATGCCCACCGCCGGGGTGACATCCGCCAGCGTGGTGATCTGCGGATACTTGGTCTTCAGCGCCGCGAGCACCACCTGCCCCTTCTTGGAGAGGTTGCCCGAGAAGGAATAGGTCTGCACCATGTGCACCTTCTCCGCGCTCGGCCCGCCAAGCTCGGTGAAGCGCCCGCCCGCCGGGCCCCAGTGCGAGACCACCGGCACGGCCCAGCCCATGCGGTCGAGGGATTTGACCACCTGCGCTGCCGGCTGGACATTGGCGACGAGGAAGATGGTGTCGGCGCCCGCCTCCTTCAGGCGGGTGAGCTGGGGCACCATGTCCACGTCCGCATTGTCGAACTTTTCGGCGCCCGCGACGGCGAGGCCCTTTGCGGCGGCCGCGGCCTTCAGGCCCTTCTCGTTGGATTCGCCCCAGGGGTTGTTGATGAGCATCAGCCCCGGCTTGGCGGTCTTGTAGGTCTTCACGCCGTAATCGATCATCGCCTCGTCGACGAGCTCGTCCACGGCCGAGACGCGGAACACGTAGTTTTCCGGCGCGCCGTTGCGGGTGATGGCGGTGCCCGCCGCCCAGACGCCGATGAACGGCACCTTGGCCTGGTTGGCGAACGGCACGATGGCCAGCGAGACGGGGGTGTCGATGCCGCCGAAGAAGGCCGCGACCTTCTCCTTCTGCACCAGCTCGCGGGCGGCGACCACGCCCTTGGCGGGGTTGCTCTCGTCGTCGCGGCGCACCAGCTCGATCTTCTTGCCGAGCACGCCGCCCGCCGCGTTGATCTCGTCGATGGCGACCTCAAGGCCGCGCGTGATGGCCTCGCCGGACTTCGCCGACTGGCCGGAAAGGGCGGCGACGAGGCCGACCTTGATGGTTTCCTGCGCGAAGACCGGCGTGCCCATCAGCACGGCGGCACCGAGCCCCAGGATCGCGGCACGCCGCGACAGGGGGAAACGGGATTTCTGGACGGACCGGACCATGTGCATCACTCCTCCCGGAAGACAGGCCCCGTACTTCGCAAGCCGCATGCCAAGACCGATGGCGGCGCGACTCAGGCGGATCTGTCCGGCCATTCCGTGCGCCGACGGGCACCCCGGAGAGCAGGACGCCCAAGCATTAATCAGTTTGTGCGCAATGGATAGTCAAAATTGTATACGATCATGCGGAGGAAGCCTCTTCTTGCATGCATCCCAGGGCTGTGGCCGGACGCGGAGACAAGAGCGCGGTCGCCGCAAATGTATGCAAAGCGGGGCAAAGCCGCCCAAGGCTTGTCCGGGATCTCGCGTGCGGATCGTACCGTTTTTCGATTGTAAATCGTATACGATTATCGGCCCATCTTGAGCCGCGCGCGCGGGCGTGTCATGGGAGGTTCGGGAACGGAGCCGGGAATGAAGCAGCGGGGCGAACGAGTCGACGCCATCTATGCGGGCCTGCGCCTCGCCATTCTGGAGCAGGTGCTCCAGCCCGGCACCAAGTTGCCCGAGGATGCCATTGGCGAACAGTTCGGCGCGAGCCGGACGGTGGTGCGCCGCGCGCTGGAATTGCTGGCGAGCGAGGAACTGGTGGACATCCGTCCCAACCGGGGCGCCACCGTTGCCAAGCCCAGCCTGGACGAGGCGCGCGACTTGTTCAGCGTCCGTCAGGATGTGGAGCAGCTTGTGGCAGGTGAAGCGGCTGGAAGCGCAGATCGAGGCGGAGGAGCGCGCCCACCGCGAAGGGCGGCCGGAATATATCCGCCACGCCGCCGAGTTCCATCTGGTGCTGGCGGAGATGACCGGCTCGCCCCTGCTCGCTCGCTACATGCGCCAGCTCGTGGGGCGCAGCGCGCTCATTCTTGGCCTCTATGGCCGCCCGCGCTGGACGGACTGCTCCGTCCACGAGCATCGCGACCTGGTGTCCTGCCTCGTGACCGGCGATCTGGCGCGGCTGGAGCCGCTGATGCACGACCATCTGGAAGCCGTGCTCTCCCGCGCCATCGACACCGCCTCCCGCGACCGGGACCGGGGCATCCGCGACCTGCTCGCGCCTTATGCCGAAGCCGCGCGCAGCGCCTGAAATCACCGCGCGCAGCGCCTGAAGCTCCCGCGCGCAGCGCCTGAAGTTCCCCGCACGCAGCGCCTGAGGCGCGCCCTGCCTCCCGATCCCGGGGCCTACAGCGTATAGGCCGTGCGGAAGCCGCCCCAGTGGCGGCCGTTCACATGGATGGGGGCGTCCACCTCGCGCATCAGCACCACCCGGTCGCCGAGATCGCGCGCATAGACCTGGATCAGATGCGGTTCGAGGTTGCGCGCCGCCAGCAGCCCGGCGCGGTCATCGAAGATGCGGCGGTTGCGGCAGTTGGCGAGGTTCCATGCCCGGTCGCCGGGGCGCTGGGGCTTGGAATAGGCGGCGTTGTGCACCGGGAGATAGGCGTTGAGGTCCACGGCCGCCGCGAAGGCGATCTGCTTGTCCTCGCGCACGATGGCTTCCTGGAGCGCCGGCAGGCGGCGGTCGAGGACGGCGAGCGCCCGCGTCTCGTACTGAACCGGGTCGGTGCCGGGGATCGGCCGATAATCGGTGTCGAACAGGTCGGCGAGGGAGAGTTCGCGGGCCGCAAGGGCGGCTTCCAGCGCCTGCGCCACCGCCTGCGCGCCGCGCACGGCACGGCTGGTGATGGGCTCGTAGCCGCGCGCGATCTCCGCCACCCGTGTTGTCACCGCCGGGGCAGAGGCCTCGTCGAAGGCAAGGTGCAAGCCGAGGCTGCTGGTTCCCGCCACCCGCGCGCGCAAAGGCGGCATGCCGTCCAGTTCCACCGTCACCTGCGCCCCGACCGGAACGGTCGTCTGGCCCTGCAGCTTCACCAGCGCGCCGCCGAGCGACAGGTCGGCGGTCTTCAGCGGCAGGCTTGTCGCCCCGCTGGTGCGCAGCCGCCCGCCGATCTCCACCGGCCAGCGGGGGTGCCGGCGGCGGTTGCCCATGGGGGTCTGGCGCAGCACCGTCAGCAGATGGCGCGCCATCTCGTCGGAGGCATGGCCCATCTGGCGCCCGCTGGACTGGATGGTGGCCTGTGTGCCCTCGGCGGCAAGGGAGGCTTCGCGGATGGACCGCGCGCTGTGGTCCACCGCCTCGGCAAAGGCGGTCACCTCGCCCGCCGCCTGGCCGATCTCGGTGATGGTCTGGGTCTGCCCCGCCACGGCGGCGGCGACGGATTCCGCCACCGGGCGGATCTCGCCCACCGTGGTGATGATGTGGCTCATGGCCTGCGTGCTGGTGTCCGCCACCCGCATCAGCCGCTCGATCTTGGCGGAGATCTCGCCCGTTGCGGTGCGCGTCTGGGTGGCGAGCGCCTTCACCTCGCTCGCGACCACGGCGAAGCCCGCGCCCGCCTTGCCCGCCCGCGCCGCCTCGATGGAGGCATTGAGCGCCAGAAGGTTGGTCTGGCCGGCAATCTCGGAAATGAGCGAGACCACGGCCTTGATCTCGGTGATGGCCTTGCGCAGCTCGACGATGGCGTTGTTGGCTTCGGCCGCTACGGTTCCCGCCGTGGTGGCAAGGGAATCGGAGGCGCGCGCCTGCCGGTCGATCTCCTCGTTGGTCTGTGCAAAGGCCTCCAGCGTCTCGGCCAGAAGGCGCGCGCTGGCGCGGGCCTGCTCGGTCTGGCCGGCCAGCATCTCGCTGTCGGTGCGAATGCTGGCAATGCCCCGCACGCCCGCCTCGGAGGCGGCCTGCATGGTGCCGGAGGTTTCCGCCAGACGGCTCTGGGCACGGCGGATATCCGCCTCGATCAGGTCCATGACCTCATCGGCCCGCGCTCCCGCTGGCCCGTGCCCGGCGGCGACTTCCGGCGGCACACTGACCGCCTGCTCCGGCGTCCGGTGCGCGCCTGCTCCCTGTTCCGGCTTGCCCGCACGCGGGCCGTCGCTGTCGGGCGCCCGCATTTCCGCACGGGCTCCCCAGTCCTGAAAGCGCTTCCACATTCCGCAGGTCTTTCTGCTTGCGGTTTTATTGCGCCGGGAGGCCGATGTGTCTCCTGACGGGAAGCCTATCTTTCGCTCAACCGACCGCGTGCGCAACCGTCCTTCCGGCGCCGTCTCTCAGCAATTTGGCTAAGTGCCCGGTGACAGTGGATACAAAGGCCGGATGATCGGCCAGATCGTCGCCGAACACCTCGCGCACGCCGATCAGTCCGCGCGCCAGCATGCCGGGATCGCGGCCGGCCGCATCCGCGATGGCCCGCAGCCGCGCGGCGAGGGGGTCGCGGACGTCGATGGGCGCGCCGGTCTCGTCGATGCCGGTCACGTAGCGCATCCAGGCGGCGACGCCGAGCGCGATGAAGGTCACCGGTGCGCCGGCCGCAAGGCGCTCGCGGGCCGCCGCCAGCAGGCGCTGGGGCAGTTTCTGCGAGCCGTCCATGGCGATCTGCCAGGTGCGGTGGCGCAGCGCCGGGTTGCGGAACCGCTCCCGCAGCGCCCGCTTGTAGGCATCCACGTCCGTGCCCGGCGGCACATGGAGGATAGCCGAGATAGGCGAGGGTGGAATGGGCGCCGTTGAGCAGGCGCAGCTTCATGTGCTCGAACGGCGCGACATCCGCCACCATCTGCGCGCCCACCGTGTCGAACGGCGGGCGACCATGGGGGAAATTGTCCTCGATCACCCACTGGCTGAACGGCTCGGCCATCACCGGCCACGCATCGGTCAGACCCATGCGCCCGGACACCAGCGCCCGGTCGGCATCGGTGGTGGCGGGGGCGATGCGGTCCACCATGGTGGAGGGGAAGGCCACGTCCCCGGCGATCCACGCGCCAAGGTCGGGGTCGCGCAGCTCCGCGAACCGCCGCGTGACGCGGGCGACCGTCTCGCCATTGGCCGGAAGATTGTCGCAGCACAGCACCGTGAAGGGCGGCAGGCCCGCCGCCCGGCGCAGCCGCAGCGCCTCCACCAGCAGGCCCGGCACGGAACGGGGGCGGGCAGGGGCGGCAAGGTCGGCCACGATGTCGGGATGCGCCTCGTCCAGCGCGCCGGAGGCGTGGTCGTGGCAATAGCCCTTCTCGGTCACCGTGAGGCTGACGATGCGCACGCCGGGATCGGCCATGGCGGCGAGCAAGGCCGAGGGACCGCGCGGCGCCACCAGCAGGCGGCGCAGGCTGCCGATGACCCGCACCGCGTCGCCCTCGCCCGAGCGCACGCACAGCCCGTAGAGCCCGTCCTGCGGATCGAGCGCGTCGGCGGTGTCGGGCGCGCGCAGGCTGGCGCCGCAGATGCCCCAGTCGAGATGGCCGGCGGCCAGGAGGTCGTCGGCATAGACCGCCTGGTGGACG
>NCCY01000328.1 GCA_002279855.1 Rhizobiales bacterium 12-68-15 | reverse complement strand
ACGCACCGCCCCGGCATGGAGGGGAATTTGTCCGCGCTGGTAGAGCAGGGCCGCGAAGGCCGGGCCGAACAGGTAGGTCTGGAGCGCCCCCTCCGCCGCACCGGGCGCCATGTCCACCGTCATCTCGCGCCCGCCCGCGATGCGCACGCGCACCACGTCGGGAATGGCAAGGTCGAGCCGCTCCGGCCCGAGGATGCGGAAATACCCGCAGGCCCGCCCCTCTTCCTCCGGCACCGGCGCGAAACGGATGGTGACATCGGGCGCGCCGCCCTCGTCCGGAACGCCGGCCAGCAGCGCAAACCGCCGGTCCGACGCAATGCGAAGCCCGCTTACGCGGTAAAGGAAGCTCACCTGTCGCTCCACACCTGCGGGGTCGAATGGCGCCCGACGCCAAAATCGCCGATGGGGGTATATCCCTCGGCCTCCTCGCCGCCGAGCACGGCCACGTCGCCCACCAGCAGCCAGGCATGCGCCTCCAGCACGCCGGCCGGGCAGCGCACGCCAAAGCGCACCACCGCGGGAACGCCACGCCAGCGCAGCATCACCCATCCGGCCACGGCCCGCACGAGGCAGGTTGTCCGGAACGGCATCCGGGGAGCCAGCCGCATCACCCGCCGCGCGAGCCCCCGCCCGACCACCAGATCGGACGGCATTCCCGCGCGGGAGGCTCCGCGCGCCAGCAGCCGCACCAGCAGCCGGAAGGGCAGCACGAACACCAGCACCCACGCAGCGGTGAGGGCCAGAAGGGTCTCGCAGGTCTGAAGGAATCGGCGCATGGCTCGTCTCGGGTGGAGGCCGCACAGGTCGGTCCGCACGGCCCGAAGCCGGCCCGGTCTCCGGAGTGGCTACAGCAGCGTGATCAGCCGCTTTTCCAGCAGGCTCTCAAGAAACACAAGGGTCGACTGGCGGATATCAGCTTCCGGCCCGTCGAACGCCTCGGTCAGCCGGCCCAACAGCGCGTCCACCGACACGGGCGCCTCGATCTCGGCCCAGATGTCGGCCCCGGCGCCCTCGAAGGTGTAATAATTGCCGCTATCCGGATCCATCAGAACGAGCGCATCGCCCGACATGGCCGCCAGAACATCGGGGGCGGCAACAAGGCGGGTCTCGGGGCTGATCGGCATCTGAGGTCCATGTGGTTGTGCAAGAAATTCATGCACCAGTGACGTAGCAACAACAAGCGCCGGCGAGGGAATGCCACAGGAGCCGCGTCCTTCCCCTTGTTCTTCACCTTCTGCGTCTTGGCCTTGGCGGACGGAGCCTTTGCGGAGCGGACCTTGGCGGGCTCCGGCGCGTGGGGCGCCTTCGCGTCCTGCGGCGTGCCCATGTCCGGCGACGCGCCTTCGGGGGCGGCTGCGGGAGGAACTGCCTTGCCCCCCGCCTTGGCCACGGCGCCAGACTTCTCCGCCTTCGCCTTGGCGGCCTTGCCCTTCCCCTTTTCGGAGGGGAGTGCGCCGGCCGAGGCAGCCGCAGGCTGGACAGCCTCCGCTGTTGTGGCGATTGCCTTCGCCCCCGCCGCCTTCGCCGCCTGCTTCTCGGCGAAGCGCGCGGCCATGAGGGCACCGAAGGCCAGGATGAGGTCGAGCAGTTCTTCCTCTTGCACCGCCGCCGCCGCGCTTTCGATGGTGAACCAGAAGCCGATGCGCTGGCTGCGCTCGGGCCAGTTCTTCAGGTAGCGCTTCACCCGCATGGGGAAGACCATCACATCGCAGGTCACGCTGCGTTGTGGGGAAACGCGCTTGTCATAGGTGTACATGCCCAGCGCATTTCGCGAGGTGGAGCCAAGCAGGCCCGCTTCCTCGAACGCCTCGCGCGCCGCAGCCTTGTGCGGCGCAAGACCCTTCATCGGCCAGCCCTTCGGGATCACCCAGCGCCGTGTCTCGCGGGAGGTGATGAGGCGCACCTGCACCTCGCCATCCTGCCGCTGGCGATAGGGGAGCGCCGCGTATTGAACCCGCCGAGGGAGGGAATCAGAGGAACCGGACATGACAGTATTATGGAGTGCCGGAGCGTCATATTCACGCCCTCTGTGGATAAAATTTGTCTAATCGGCTGGACAAAATCCGCAGGCGGAAGCGTCACCATGCGGTCAAAAATCTCCACCCTTCCCCCTCAAGCCGTGTCGTCTGCTTAACCTGCGCCTGTTATGGTGTGCCGGTCTTGGAGGGGTCAGCGGTGCGTAAGGGTGTAGAGGACAATAACCGGAGCACATGCGGCGGGGCGGGCCGGAAGGGCCTTCGGACGCTTCTGGTTTCCTTGGCTATCGGCTCGGCTGTGGCGCTCGGCGGCTGCGCAGGGCGCCCCGGCACCGACGCCCTTGCGGTCAATGTGACACCGGAGGCCGGCGCGAAGCCGGTGAAGGTCCTCGTCGCCACCACGCGCATGCGCGATGCCAATCCCGGCGTGCTGTTCAACGGCGAGCGCTCCGAAAAGCTCGACTTCGCAAGCGTCACGCTCACGGTGCCGCCCACCCACAAGACCGGGCAGATCGAGTGGGCCAAGCAGGGCGCGGGCAATCCGGCCACCGACATGGTGGTGCGCGATGCCGTCTATCGCGACACCGAAGCCCAGTTTCTGCAGGAGCTGAACGCCGACCTCGCCAAGCGCCCCAAGGGCGAGCGGGACGTGTTCATCTTCGTCCACGGCTACAACACGCAATTCTCGGAAGCGATCTTCCGCCTGACCCAGATGACCCACGATGCGGACGCGACCGCCGTCCCCGTGCTGTTCACCTGGGCCTCGCGCGGCAAGACCGAGGATTATGTCTATGACAACAACAGCGCCACCGCTGCCCGCGACAATCTGGAAGAGCTGATCAAGCTCGTCGCCAGGAGCAATGCGGAGCGCTTCAGCATTCTCGCCCACTCCATGGGCAACTGGGTGACCGTCGAGGCGCTGCGGCAGATGCGGATCGACAAGTCCCTGCCCGATCCCAAGCGCATCGCCAATATCGTACTGGCGGCGCCCGACATCGACGTGGACGTGTTCAAGTCGCAGTTGCGGCGGTTCGGCAAGCCGGAGAAGCCGTTCGTCGTCATCGTCTCGCACGATGACAAGGCGCTGAAGATCTCGGACCTGATCGCCGGCGGCAAGCAGCGGCTCGGCTCCTATTCGGACGACAGGGAACTGGTGTCGCTCGGGGCCGTGGTGGTGGACATGACCGATGTGAAATCGGACGGCGACGGCCTCAACCACGGCAAGTTCGCCCAGCTTGCCGGCCTGCGCTCGCAGTTGCGCCAGACACTGGAAAAGACCGCCACCAGCGGCAACATCCCGGCGTCCGTCGAGATGGACCAGATCCGCATCACCGGCATCACGCCCACCATGGCAGGGTCCATGCCGGGAGGCACGACGAAGCCGGTGACTGCCACCACCGCGACCACCACCACCGGCGCAGCCATTGCCACCAGCGGAGCGACGGCGACGCCTCAGTGATGCGTGGAGACAAGGCGGGGTCTACCGTGCCCCCGCCTCTCCACGCCTTGCGACGTCAGCCCTTGCGGACCGCGTCCACCGCGATGGCGAGCGAGGCGACGCCCCAGAACATCAGATATTCGATGCCACCCTGCGCCCAGTACCTGTGCACGCCCTTGGTCTGGAGGATCGCGTAGGCCGCGACTACCATGCATCCGGCTGAAACGAGCCCCGCCCAGCGGGTGAAGATGCCGAGCGTGAGCAGCAGCACCGACCGGCTCTCGAACGTGATCGCCAGCCCGAGAAAAAGCGGCGCGGGAACGAGGCCCGCCTTCGTGAAGAAGGCCAGAGACCCGTCGATCCCCGAAAGCTTCTGTTAGACGTGCGGCGCATAGAACAGGCCCGCAAGAATACGGACGATATTCCTCCCGTCCGTCAGATCGAAGCGATTGGCCTGGACCACCGGGCCGATCAGGCGGCGCAGCGGCAGGGCTTTCGGGTCGGCGAGCGGGAGGGGAAGCGTGTTGGCCATGGAAAGGCTCCCTGTTTGGCAATGAACCAATCATGCCGGCCTGTTGATGCAGCGCAAACGGAGTGCAGTTGCCCGTGGGCAAGGACACGCCCTTACGGAGAGATACGACCTCGCTCACCCGGAGGCGGGATGCTCCACCGGCGCCCACAGCACATCCTCCAGCGACCGCGCGCCGCTGGCGAGCATGACCAGCCGGTCGAGCCCCAGCGCGCAGCCGCTGGCCGGCGGCATCTGTTCCAGCGCGGCAAGGAAACCCTCGTCGATGGGATAGCGCTCGCCATAGAGGCGCGCTTTCTCCGCCATCTCCACCTCGAAACGGCGCCGCTGCTCGGCCGGATCGGTGAGTTCACCGAACGCATTGGCGAGTTCCAGCCCGCAGGCATAAAGCTCGAACCGCTCCGCCACGCGCGGATCGCCCGGCTTCGGCCGCGCCAGCGCCGCCTCGCTGGTGGGGTATTCGCACAGGAGCGTCGGGCGCCCCATGCCGAGATGCGGCTCGATCCGCTCCACCAGCACGCGGGAGAACACGTCCGCCCAGGTGTCGTCAGCCGCCACCCGTATGCCCGCCGCCTGCGCCGCAGCGGCGAAGGGCGCCGCGTCCGGCTCCTGCCCCGGCGGGGCGAGATGGGCGGCAAGGTCCATGCCCGCATGGCGCCGGAACGCCTCTGCCAGCGTCAGCCGCTCGGGGTCCGCGAACGGGTCGCAGACGTGACCGCGATAACGGAATTCCGTCACCCCGCCGGCCTGCGCCGCGAGGGCGAGGAGGCGGGCGCAATCCGCCATCAGCGCTTCATAGGGGGCGTGGGCGCGATACCATTCCAGCATGGTGAATTCGGGATGGTGCGCCCTGCCCCGCTCCCGGTCGCGGAACACGCGGGCGAGTTCGAAGATGCGCGGCTCGCCTGCCGCCAGCAGCTTCTTGGCGGCAAATTCGGGCGAGGTGCGCAGATAATAAGGCTGCCTCTCGCCATCGGGCGCGTGCCAGAGCGTGGCGAAGGCGTGCAGGTGCGCCTCGTTGCCGGGAGATATCTGGAGGACCGGCGTCTCCACCTCCAGAAACCCCTCTTCGGCGAAATGCGCGCGCACGGCCGCGATCACCCGCTGGCGCGCCAGAAGAAAGGGGCGCCGGTCGGCATGAACGGCCTTGTCCCACCAGGGGCTCGGGGAAGGTGTGCGCATCATGGGTCCGGACGGGGGGAAATCCTGCGAAAAGCCATGCGCCGGCTGAAATCCGCGCGGGGAGGCTGGCGCAAGCCGAGAAGATCGCTATGTTGCGGGCCGAAGCCAGCGGCGGACAGCCGCCCCATCTTTAAGGAAGACGAGACGTGGTCAAGGTTATCGCCAGCTCTCTGCGCAAAGGCAATGTGGTCGATATCGACGACAAGCTGTACGTCATTCTGAGCGCCGAGAACATCCATCCCGGCAAGGGCACGCCGGTGACGCAGATGGACCTGCGGCGTATTTCGGACACCGTGAAGATCTCCGTGCGCTACCGCACCACCGAGCAGGTGGAGCGCGCCTTCGTGGAGGACCGCCCCCACACATTCCTGTATCAGGACAGTGACGGCTACACCTTCATGAACCCTGAGAATTACGACCAGGTGACCGTCCCCGAGGACGTCATCGGCGACCAGAAGGTCTATCTTCAGGAAGCCATGGTCTGCACGCTCTCCCTGCACAACGGCACGCCCATCGCCATAGAGCTGCCCCAGCGCGTGACGCTGGAGATCGTGGACACGGAGCCGACCGTGAAGGGCCAGACGGCCTCGTCCTCCTACAAGCCCGCCATGCTGTCCAACGGCGTGCGCACCATGGTGCCCCCGCATGTGAGCGCCGGCACCCGCGTCGTCATCATGACCGCCGACGCCTCCTACGTGGAACGCGCCAAGGACTGACCCCTCCCAGCGCCCCACGGGGCGCGGTGAATGGGATCGACCCTATCCTGCCAGACGCCGCCGCATCCCGGCGGCGTCTTCGTTTGTGGGCGTCAAGAATTCGTTAGCATTAATGAGGGCTTAATGGCGCCGTGCGATCCAGCGCATACCGGCGCCCCGTCGGCGAGACGAAGGTTTTCATGGTGTCCTCCCGCATTCCGGCCCTCGCAATCGCCTGCCTTCCGCTGCTCGCCGGCACGGCTGCAGCCGATTCGCCGCCTCTGCTCGGTCGCGCGGGCGACTTCACGCTGGCCCCGCCGGTGATCGAGGAGCCATCGGCGGCCTCGGCATGGTATCTGCGCCTGGACGGCGGCAGCTCCTACATTCCGGGCGGGTCGGCCTCCCTCGGGGCGGTGACCCGCAGCTATCCCGGCGGCCCCGGCTGGAGTCTCGGCGGCGGCATCGGCTATCGCGTCCTGCCACACTGGCGCGTGGACGCGACAGTGGACGTGGTCAACCATGCGCGCCTCAGCGAGACGCTGCTTCTGGGCAATCTGTATTGGGATATCGGCACGTTCGGCCGCTGGACGCCCTATATCGGCGCGGGCATCGGCGCCGGGCAGATCACCATCGACGAGAGCGCACCCATCGCGCTTGCCGCAGCCGGACTTCAGCGTACCGACTGGCAGATGGCGTGGAGCCTGATGGCCGGCGCCTCATGGGCGCTAACGCCCAGTCTCACGGTGAACAGCGGCTATCGCTACGTGAATTTCGGCGCGCCATCGTTTGAACTGACCACACGACCGTTTGACCTGACGCTGTCCCAGGTGCAGGAGCACCAGTTCCGCCTCGGCCTGCGCTACGCTTTTCCCTGACCGCTTGTCTCGATCACGGCTCCGGCCGGTCAGGACGCGGCATCTTCGGAGGCCACCGCACGGCCCCGGCGGGCGATGAGGCGCTTGATCTCTTCCAGCACCATTTGCGGCTCATAGGGCCGGGCCAGATGCGGCCCCTCCTCGCACAGATCGGCGGCTTCCTCTGTGGCCTTGGCCGCGCTGCCGGCGGGAACCAAGTCCACGTCCGGGAAGGTCTCGCGGATCTTTCGCAGGAGCGCAAAACCGTTCACGGTACCGGGCGCCTGCATGTCCATGAGTACGGTGTCGATGGGCACATCGGCATGGGAGAGGATG
>NCCY01000327.1 GCA_002279855.1 Rhizobiales bacterium 12-68-15 | reverse complement strand
GCGCGGCCCGCGCCACCACATAATCGTCAGGCTGGGCACCTGACCGACGCTGGGACCGCATGGCGCGGTCAAACAAGCCAAAACCCATCATCATCGACGCACTCACTCGACACCCCCCGGCGCTCACGGACGAATGCGCCCCACCGGGACATTCGGGAGTTTAAGCATCGAATGAGAGTTTTGTTCCCGCGCCGGGGTGGCACAATTTGACCGCGAATTGACCACCCTCGCAGCTTTGGGGGGGGCAGGCGGGGCAAACCGGGGCGAAACTGGCCGCTATGACGCCGAATCCGCGCCAAACGGGTCCGGATAGTCCACCTGCGTCAGATAAAGCCCCGCCGCCGGTGCCATGGGGCCGCAGCGGGTGCGGTCGCAGGCGGCGAGCGCCGCCGCGAGGTCATCCGCGCTCCAGCGCCCCTCCCCCACCCGCAGCAGCGAACCCACCATGGAGCGCACCTGATGGTGCAGGTAGGAGCGGGCGGAGGTGACGACGCGGATTTCGGGGCCGCAGCGGGTCACGTCGAGCTGGTCCAGCGTCTTCACCGGCGAGGCCGCCTGGCATTCGGCGGCGCGGAAGGTGGAGAAATCGTGCTTGCCCAGCAGCCGCTGCGCCGCCACATGCATGGCGGCCGCATCAAGCGGCTGGGGCACCCGCCAGGCCCGGTCCCGCTCAAGCGCCAGATCCGGGCGGCGGTTCACGATGCGGTAGAGATAATGCCGCCGCACCGCCGAAAAGCGCGCCTCGAACTCCGCATCGACCCGCTCGGCCGACAGCACCGCCACGGGATGGGGCCGCAGATGGGCGGTGAGGCCGTCGCGCACCGTGTCGGTGCGCCAGTCGCGCGTCAGGTCCACATGGGCCACCTGCCCGGTGGCATGCACGCCGGCATCCGTCCGCCCCGCGCCCGCCACATGGACGCGCTCGCCGGCGAGCTTCTCGACGGCATCCGCAAGCACGCCCTGCACGGTGGGCAGGCCAGCCTGGGTCTGCCAGCCGGCAAAGCCCGTGCCGTCATATTCGATGGTCAGCTTGTAGCGGGGCATGGCACGCCGCTCATGTGAGGCGGCTGCCGGCCGCAAGCGGGTTGCCATGCAGGAAGGTGGCCGCCGCCATGGGCTGCTTGCCGGCCTTCTGGAGATCGGTGAGCCGCACGGCGCCCGTGCCGCAGGCGATGGTCAGCCCCTCGCCGAAGCCCTCTCCCAGCACCTCGCCCGGAGCCCCGGTCACCGCATCGGCTGAAGCCGGCACGAGGGCGGAGCGCAACACCTTCACCCGGGTGCCGTCTTCCAGCGGAAACCACGCACCGGGAAACGGCGAGAGCCCGCGAATGCGGTTATGAACCTCGGTGGCCGGCGCGGTCCAGTCGATGCGCGCCTCGGCCTTGTCGATCTTGCGGGCATAGGTGACGCCCGCCTCCGGCTGGGGCGTGAAATGCAGCCCGCCCCGCTCCAGCGCGGCGAGCGCGCGCCCCATCAGGTCGGCGCCGAGCACCATCAGCCGGTCATGAAGCTCGCCGGACGTGGTGTTCGGCCCGATGGTCACCCGCTCCAGCAGGCCCACCGGCCCGGTATCGAGCCCCGCCTCCATGCGCATGACCGCAACCCCGGTCTCCGCATCCCCCGCCATGACGGCGCGCTGGATGGGCGCCGCCCCGCGCCAGCGCGGCAGGATCGAGCCATGGAGATTGAGGCAGCCGAGTTCCGGCGCATCGAGGATGGCCTGCGGCAGGATCATGCCATAGGCGACCACCACGGCCACGTCGGCGGCAAGGTCGCGCATCTGCTCCGCCGCCTCTTCGGTGCGCAGCGTGGCAGGCGTGAACACCGGGATGCCGAACCGCTCCGCCACCGCATGCACCGGCGAGGGCACGAGATCGAGCCCGCGACGTCCGGCGGGCGCAGGGGCGCGGCTGTAGACGGCCACCACCTCATGGCCGCGCCCCACGATCTCGGTCAGGGTCGGCACCGCGAAATCCGGGGTGCCCATGAAGACGATGCGCATGAAAAGGGGGTTCTCAGCCGACGTCTTCGCGCCGCGCGGCCTTGGCGAACTTCTTGTTCACCCGGTCGCGCTTCAGCTTGGACAGGTAATCGATGAACAGCACGCCGTTGAGATGGTCGATCTCATGCTGCACGCATGTGGAGAGGAGACCGGAAACATGCTGCTCCACGGTCTTCCCCTCAAGGGTCATGTAGCGCACCGTCACCTCGGCGGGGCGCTCCACCTCCTCGTAATAATCGGGGATGGAGAGGCAGCCTTCGCTGTAGATCGACCTCTCTTCCGACGCCGCGATGATCTCGGGATTGATCATCGCCAGCGGCTGCCGCGGCTCGTCCTCGCGGGACAGGTCGATCGTGACCACCCGCCGGAGCACGCCCACCTGCGGCGCGGCGAGGCCGATGCCCGGCGCGTCATACATGGTTTCGAACATGTCGGAGACGAGCTTGCGGGTCTCCGCGTCGATGCCGGTCACGGGCGCGCAGAGCTGCCGCAGGCGCGGCTCGGGGATGATGAGGATCGGTCGTAGGGCCATGATTTTTGGCAGATAGGGGATGGCGCGCCTGCGGTCAACATGTTCGCGCTTTGTTCATGCGCCGGAATCGGCTAAGCAGGCCGGATGAGCGAAATCCTGTTCCGCATCGGCGATATTCCCGTCTCCGTCGGCCTTGCCCTCGCGCTGGGGGGCGGGCTGGTTCTGGCCATGCTCGCTTCCCTCACCCTCTCGGCCCGCCGGGCCGCGCAGGACCGCGCGGCGGAGGCGGAGGAGAGCTTCGCACAGGCCCGCGAGCTGGAGGCGCGCCTGCGCGATCTCGCCCGCATCCAGGCAGAGACCACCGGCCGCGTGCAGAGCATGGCGGAGGTTCTGGCGCAGCGGCAGAGCGATCTCGCCCGTGCGGTCTCGGAACGGCTCGATTCCACCTCCCACCGCCTCGGCGAGAGCTTCAACACCGCCGCCCGCGCCACCCATGAGAGCCTGACCAAGCTGGCCGAGCGCCTCGTCATGGTGGAGAAGGCGGAGAAGAGCCTCGCGGA
>NCCY01000033.1 GCA_002279855.1 Rhizobiales bacterium 12-68-15 | reverse complement strand
TCCTTCATCAGGCTCTCCGGCTCCCACGCCACCGTGCGATCCGCGATGAGGCGGGCCACCAGTTTGCGGGCGGCGGGATCGCCCTTTGCCTCATCTGCGGCGGAGAACAGGCCGTCCGGTGCGCGGACCTCGCCGCCATAGCGGAGCGTCCAGAGCATCATGCCCTTGCCGCGCGGACGGATCAGCACCGGATGCTCCCGCCGGTACAGCACGAGCCGGGCGAAGCCGGCGGTGCGGGTGTCTTCCATGGCGGCGCGGATCACGGCGAACGCCTCCGCGCCCACCCCCCCGTCCGGCGCGAGATAATGCGGCGTGTCGTACCAGAGCCAGGGCACGGAGCCGGCATCGATGAACCGCTCGATGTCGATGGTGCGGTTGCTCTCCAGCGCGACCGCGTCAAGCTCGTCGTCCTCGAACAGGACGAAATTGCCCTCCGCGCTCTCATAGGCGGGGCGCAGGTCGTCGGCGTCCACCTCCGCGTCCGTCTCCGGGTCGTAATAGGCCGCGCGGACGCGGTTGCCCGTGGCGCGGTTATAGGTGTGGAAGCGCAGCCTGCCGCTTTCCGTCGTGGCGGGCGTCATCGCCACCGGACAGGTGACGAGGGAAAGCTTGAGAACGCCCTTCCAGAACGCTCCGCGCACGCCTTTCGCCTTGGGTGCCGTCTTGCGTGCCATGATGTGCCAATGCTCCGGTGACACGGCCTTAACGCGGCCAAGCCTGCGTCGGTTGCAAAGCGGCTGCGACTTTGCGGACCATCGGCGCGAGCGTCGTGGAAGTGACGTGCAAGAGCGTCAAAAGACGGGAGGCGAATACCTGCGTCAAAAGACCTGCACGACGCCCTTGCCACGGGCATCGCGGAGGCGCATATCCAGATTAGAATTATTCCAAGGAATAGTGCGATGCTCCCCAACTTCGGCGCCCGCCGCCAGTTCTCCGACCTCTCGGAGAAGGAAATTCTCGCGCTTGCCATCTCCTCCGAGGAGGACGACAGCCGCATCTATCTGGATTACGCGGAGGCCGTTCGGGCAGACTATCCCGCCACCGCCCGCGTTCTGGAGGGCATGGCGGCTGAGGAGGAGCGCCACCGGCAGGGGCTCATCAGCGAATTCCGCCGCCGGTTCGGCGAGCACATCCCGCTGATCCGCCGGGAACATGTGGCCGGCTATTATGCCCGCCGCCCGGTCTGGCTGGTGCGCAATCTCGGCATCGCCCGCATCCGCCAGGAAGTGGAGCGGATGGAGGATGATGCGGCGACCTTCTATCTGGAAGCCGCCCGCCGCACCTCCGACGCCGGCACCCGCTCCCTGCTGGGCGCGCTGGCCGCGCAGGAACAGCAGCACATGGTCACCGCCGAGGCGCTGGAAGACGCCAACCTGCCGCAGGATGCGCGCAAGGAAGAGGACGACAAGGCGCACCGCCAGTTCGTGCTCACCTGGGTGCAGCCGGGCCTTGCGGGGCTGATGGACGGCTCCGTCTCCACCCTCGCCCCCATCTTCGCCACCGCCTTCGCCACGCAGAATTCGCACACCACGCTTCTGGTCGGTGTCGCGGCATCGGTCGGCGCGGGCATCTCCATGGGCTTCACGGAAGCGGCCCATGATGATGGCGTGATTTCCGGGCGCGGCTCGCCCATCAAGCGCGGCCTCGCCTCCGGCATCATGACGGCGGTGGGCGGGCTCGGCCATGCCCTGCCCTATCTCATTCCCCATTTCTGGACCGCCACCACGCTCGCGGCGCTGGTGGTGTTCGTAGAGCTGTGGGCCATCGCCTGGATCCAGAACCGCTACATGGAGACCCCGTTCCTGCGGGCCGCGTTCCAGGTGGTGCTGGGCGGCGCACTGGTGCTGGCGGCGGGCGTGCTGATCGGCGGCAGCTGACCGAGGGGCTCGAAAACGCAAGCGGCTCCGGGCGGTCGGGGGCGCCCGGAGCCTCCCTGCACGGCCAGCCGTGCAGGGTCCGCGCCCGCACGGGAGGCGGGCGGGACAAAGCGGCGCGGACGGAGAGCCCGCGCCGGTCTCGATGGGGTCAGATGTGCAGTTCGAACTGCGAGGGGTCGTAGCTGCCGGCCACCGTGAAGCCGAAGCTCACCGACTGGTCGGCCCCGATGGCCGCGTTATAAGCGGCGTTCCGGATCACATAACCCTCCGCGTCATGTGACACGATCTCCGCGTTCCAGATGCTGGTGATGGTGAGGGGCGTGTCGATCTCAAGCTGCCAGCCGCTGGTCGCCGCGCCCTCATTGTGGATGGTGACCGAGGCGTTGAAGCCGGAGTTCCACGAATCCACCACCGCGAGCAGCGCCTCCAGATCCGCCTCCACGCTTCCCGAGCCCGACCCCGTTCCGGCCCCCGTGCCGGGGGTGGTGGCGGTGGTGTCGTCGTCGAGGATGGTGGCAGTCGCCGTCCCGATCCCGATCACCGCGCCCGAGGCATCGGTGAGCATGACCGAGAAGCTCTCGTCCGCCTCGTCCAGAAGATCGGACTTCACCGCAACCTGGATGGTCTTGGAGGTCTCGCCCGGCGCGAAGGTCAGCGTGCCGCTGACCGGCGTGAAGTCGGACGCATCCGCCGAACCCGCCATGGTGTGGTAGTTCACCGTAACCGCCTCCGCCGACGCCTCCGTCAGGCTGACGATGAAGGTGGCATAGACCTCGTCGCCGCCCTCGCTGCCCTCCCCGCCCGGGACGTCCGTGGCAAAGTCGAACATGATGGGCTCCAGATAGGCGAGCTTGTTGGTGTTCACGCTCGTCCAGTCATTGGCGAGGATGCCGCCGGTGTCGCCGGAATTGGGGTTCCACGACCAGAAGGTCCAGCTGATCCCCTGGTCGCCCTCGGGAATGTCGATGGTGCCGTCATTGTCGAAGTCACCGGCGATGTAGGAGGTGATGGCCTCGAACCACGGCGCATCCTTGGGGTCCTCGAGCCGGGTGCCGAACTCGCCGATATAGACCGGCGCGATTCCCTCCCGGTAGATATAGCCCCACATCTCGTCGAACTTTGCCGGCAACTGATCCGCAAAGTCGGAGGACTGGAACCAGGGCTGGTTATAGATCGAGTTGGGATAATCGTGGGCCGAATAGACCAGCTTGTTGTCCAGCTCCAGATCGATGGGCCGGTCGCGCACCCCTTCGAGATTGCCGCCCCACCAGTAATTGTTGCCGTCATAGGAGCCGACGCCCTCGACGAAGATCAGCCAGTTGGCATTGACATCGCCGATGGCATTGCCGGCCCGCTCCGCTGCCGCCGCCCAGTCATTGACGCCGCCGCCCCCCCAGGTGCCGTTGTGCGGCTCGTTGTGCAGGTCGGCGCCGATCACCGCCGGCGCATCCGCATAGCGTTCCGCCAGCATCTGCCAGTCTTCGATCCATTCGGCCTCGGTGTATTCGGAATTGTACCAGAGGCCGTTATCGGAGGTGCCCGCGCCCGCATCCGAACGGTGATGGTCGAGGATGATGCGGATGCCGATCTCGCCGGCATATTCCACGATCTTGTCCATGATCTCGATGGCCGAGAGGCCCTGGAGGTCCGGATTCTTGGAGAAGTCGATGCCGTTCGGGGCGGCGGTGGTGTGCAGCATCTCGGACGAGAAGGGCAGACGGATGGTGTTGAACCCGAGGTCCACCATCTGGTCCATCATCTCCTGATAGCCGCGCGTCCACAGTCCGTGCGGGGCAAAGTTGGAGCTTTCAAAACCGAACCAGTTCACCCCGGCGAGCTGCACCGTATTGCCGCTGGCATCGATGATCTGGTTGCCGCTGGTGGAGAGCCAGCCGGCGGCCGCCGCGCCGGTGGCGGGATCGCCCTCGGTGACGGAGGTGTCGGAGACATTGACCACCGGCTCGTTGCCGGAAAGGTCGTCGTTCAGGATCGTGCCCGTGGCGCTGCCATCCGCGATAGTGGCCCCGCTCGGCGCGGAGAGGGTGACGGTCAGCGTCTCGCTGGCCTCCACCGTGCTGTCAGCATTCACCACCACCTGCACGGTCTTGACGGTCTCCCCCGCCGCAAAGGTGAGGGTGCCGCTCGCCGCGCCATAATCGGAGCCGGCGCTGGCAGTGCCGTCGCCGGTCGCGAACTGGAC
Source organism: Rhizobiales bacterium 12-68-15 (assembly GCA_002279855.1). GTDB lineage: Bacteria > Pseudomonadota > Alphaproteobacteria > Rhizobiales > Xanthobacteraceae > Aquabacter. Next base: position 15,679 of record NCCY01000033.1, on the reverse strand, counting down.
GCTGACCGGGCCGGTGGCCGCCTGCGACAGCGAGACGGTGAAGGTGAGAATGGACGTGCCCGTGTCGCCCTCGGCCACCGAGGCGTCGGCGATGGACAAGGTGGGCAGGACCACGTCGTCATTGGTGATGGTGCCGACCCCCGTGGCATCGGCGATGGTGGCGCCGCTCGCGCCGGAGAGGGTGAGGTTCAGCGTCTCGCTGGCCTCCACCGCGCTGTCGCCGATGACCGGCACATAGATGACCTTGGAGGTCTCCCCCGCCGCGAAGGTGAGCGTGCCGGTGAGCGCGGTATAGTCCGCCCCCGCCTGCGCGGTGCCGTTGGACGTGGCGTAGGCCACCGTCACGGCGGACGTGGCCGCGGCCGACAATGTCACCGTGAAGGCGAGCTGGCTGGTGCCGGAATTGCCCTCCACGATGGACGCATCGCTGACCGCAAGCGTCGGCAGGACAGGCGCCGGCGCGTCATCCACCGGCGTGCCGTTCAGGATGAAGTTGCTCGCAACCGTGCCGCCCGCTCCGGGCGTCGCCTGGAAGCCGAAGGACGTGTCCTTTCCGGCGCCGACATTGGCGTTGTAGGACATGTTCTTGATGACATAGTGCGTGCCCACATGGCTGACGATCTGGGCGTTCCAGATGTTGGTGATGGTGAAGCCGGCATCGAACTCCACCACCCAGCCGTTGAGGCCGGAGGCGCCGCCCTCCACGGTCATGCTCCCGGTGAAGCCGGAGTTCCAGCTGCTCGCCACCTGATACTCCACCGCCCCGCCCGTGGCGGGCGCGGTGTCGTCATTGGCGATGGTGCCCACCGCCGCGCCGTCCGCAATGGTCGCGCCGCTCGGGCTGGAGAGGGTCAGGTTGACCGTCTCGTTGCCCTCCACCGCCGTGTCGCCGTTCACGGTCACCTGGATGGTCTTGCTGGTCTCGCCCGCCGCGAAGGTCAGCGTGCCCGTGGCCGCCGCATAGTCGGAGCCTGAGGTGGCCGTGCCGTTGGACGTGGCATAGGCGACGCTCACCGCGCTGGAGGACGCAGCCGAGAGGGTGACCGTGAAGCTCATCACCTTGGTGCCGCTATTGCCCTCGGTCACCGTGGCATCGGACACGGCGAGGGTCGGCAGCACCACCGCCACGTCATCATTGGTGATGGTGCCGACCGCCGATCCCGTGGCGATGGTGGCGCCGGAGGCATTGGAGAGGGTCAGGTTGACCGTCTCGTTGCCCTCCACGACCGTGTCGCCGTTCACCGTCACCTGGATGGTCTTGCTGGTCTCGCCGGCCGCGAAGGTCAGCGTGCCCGACGTGGCCGCATAGTCGGAGCCGGCCGTCGCCGTGCCGTTGGACGTGGCATAGGCGACGCTCACCGCGCTGGTGGCGGCCTCGGACAGGGTCACGGTGAAGGTCAGCAGCTTTGTCCCGCTGTCACCCTCCGTGATTGTGGCCGCGCCCACCGAGAGCGCGGGGAGAACCGGCTCCGGATCGCTGCCGCCGGACGCGACGCCATTGATGGTGAAGCCGGTCGCCGTGGTGCCGCCCGCTCCGGGCGTCGCCTGGAAGCCGAAGGACGTGTCCTTTCCGGCGCCGAAGCCGGCATCGAACTCGATCACCCAGCCATTGAGCGCCGACGTGCCGGCCTCCACCTCCATCTGGGCGACGAAGCCGGACCCCCAGTTGTCGCGCACGATATAGTCCACGCTGGCGCCGCCGGTGGCGGGCGCTGCGGCATCGTCATTGACGATGGTCCCGGTGGCGGTGCCGTCCGCGATGGTGGCGCCGGACGGGCCGGAGAGCGAGACGGTGAAGGTCTCGTTCGCCTCCGCCACCGTGTCGCCCAGGATGTCCACATGGATCGTCTTGGAGGTCTCGCCGGGGGCGAAGGTGAGGGTGCCGGTTCCCGCCACATAGTCGCTGCCGGCCTGCGCGGTGCCGTTGGCAGTGGCGTAATTGACGGTGACCGTGCCCGTGGAGGGCTGGTCCAGCGTCACTGTGAACATGAAATGCACATGGTCGCCATTGCCCTCGGAGACGGTGAGGTCGCCGATGGAGATGGCCGGCGTCGCCACCGGCGGGGCGCTGCTGTCGTCATTCAGAATGGTGCCGGTGGCGGTGCCATCCGCAATGGTGGCGCCGGACGGGCCGGAGAGCGAGACGGTGAAGGTCTCGTTCGCCTCCACCACCGTGTCGCCCAGGATGTCCACATGGATCATCTTGGAGGTCTCGCCCGGGGCGAAGGTGACGGTTCCCGTGGTGGACGCGAAATCGCTGCCGGCCTGCGCGGTGCCGCCGGCCGTGGCGTAGTTCACGGTGACGGTGCCGGTGGAGGCCTTGTCCAGCGTGACCATGAACATGAAGTGCATGTGCTCGCCATTGCCCTCGCTGACCGAGAGGTCGGCGATGGAGACGGCGGGCAGGGTGCCGGGCGCGCTGTCCATGTCGTCATTGACGATGGTGCCGGTGGCGGTGCCGTCCGCGATGGTGGCATTGACCGGCGCGGAGAGGCCCAGCGTGAAGGCCTCGTTCAGCTCCACCATGGTGTCGCCGGAAACCGGAACCTGAACGGTCTTCACCGTCTCGCCGGGCGCGAAGGTGAGGGTGCCGACCGTGGAGGCATAGTCCTGCCCCGCCGTCGCGGTGCCGTTGAGCGTCGTGTAGCTGACGGTCACCGTGCTGGCGGAGGCGGCGGACAGCGTGACCGTGAACACGGCATAAGAAGTGCCCGAGGCCCCCTCCGCGACGCTGGCATCGCTCACCGAGAGGGTGGGCAGGGCCACCACGGGACCGGCGCTTTCGATCAGGCCCTGCCACTCCACCCGCGCGGAATTGTCCAGCGCGATGATGTTGTTCAGCTCAAGCTCCGCCAGCGTCACGCCGGTCAGCGTGTAGGTCTGGTTGTTGCCGGTGATGGTGATGACGGTCGAGCCGTTGACCTCCGCCACGGAGAATTCGGGCGCCTTGAACCAGCCGAAATCCAGCTTGTCCTTCGCCGGATCGAACGCGATCGCGGTGGCCGAGCCATAGTCCCACTCGATGACGGTGGTGACGCCGGTGTCTCCCGAAGGCGGCACGCCGTTGCCGGCCTGGGTCGGCCAGTCATTGGTGCCTGCGATCGGCACGCCCTGCGGCAGCACCTGCGAGGCCGGAACGGGGCCGAAGCCCAGCTGCAGGTGGACGCGGTCCTCATAGACCTGCGGGGAATGGAACAGGAAGTTCTCGACCGTCAGCTCGGCCTTGGTCACCCCCAGCAGGATCAGCGCCTGGCCCGTGCCGGAATTGGAGATGATGACCCCGTCCGCGCTGTCGGACATGTAGATCTGCTCGCGGGTGCCGAAATAGCGGAAGTCCACCACGTCGGTCGCGGGATCGAACTCCACGCGATCGATCTGGCCGATCTCGTGCGAGCGGGCATAGACGGTGTTGGCGGCGGGGGTGATGCCCTGCTCCCAGGCGAGCGCCCCGGAGAGGTCCTGCCGCAGATGGTCGTTCTGGATCGGCACGAAGCTGTCGATGGTGAGCTGGCCGAGCGAGACGCCGACCACCACCGCCATCTCGCCGGACCAGGGGTTCATGAAGGCGACGCCGTTCGGCGTGTCCACCACGATGCAGTTGTGGACCGACACATCGCCCAGATCGAGCTTGTCCCGCGCCGGATCGAACCCGACGATGTCGGCGCCGGTGGTGGAAATCTCGAAAATGCGGCCGTTGGCGCTGCTGTCAGCCATCGCACTGTCTCCCCTTGATGGGCGCCTGGCACCCTGATGGGGAAGGAGATGTCACGAGCTTTGCCTTTGCGCATCGGGCCGGCGCGGCACACTCGATGAACCCGGCGGGAAAATCGCCGGATCGGGCGGGGCGCATCGCCCCCCGGCTTGCCGCCGCCGCCCGGATGGCCTTTGCTTGGCCACGACGGTGCACCCGCGCCGCTCCCGCCCCTCCGGAGGTCCGCCTTGCCGCCCGTCCCGGCCACACCCTTCGGCCGCCTTGCCGCGCGCTGGCGCAGGCTCCCCTTCTTCTGGCAGGCCCAGATCACCGGCTGGACCCTGTTCGCGTTCGTCGATTTCGCCAATCGCGATCTTGCCTATCAGGACCTGCGGATCTCGATGATCATGACACTGGTCGTCTGCCCGGTCCTGCTGCTGCTCTCGTGCGGGCTGAAGGCGATTTACGACCGCATGCTGCCGGAGGCCACGCTCACCCTCGCCGTGGTGGGCCGGATCCTCGCCCTCTCCACCCTCGCCGCGACGCTTGTCATCGTGCTGGTCAGCACGATCCGGACGATCTTCAGCTGGTCCATCCCGGACTGGCGGCCGTTCGAGCAGATCAGCATCCCGCTGATCCATTACACCTTCGTGCTGTCCGGCTGGAGCCTCTGCTATTTCTGGGTCCGGGCGGAAGTGGCGAAGCGCTCCGCCCTGCTGCGCGCCTCCAGCGCCACCACCGAGGCGCTGCGCTTCGAAATCCAGCACCTGCGGCTTCAGCTCGATCCGCATTTCCTGTTCAACGCGCTTAACGGCATCGGCGAGGAGATCGCAGAAAACCCGCCCGCCGCCCTCACCATGCTGCGCGACCTCACCGATTACCTGCGCCACTCGCTGGCCGGCATCGACACGCCCATCGTTCCGGTGGAGGCGGAGGCCACCTCGCTCCGGGCCTATCTGCGCATTCAGGAGGCGCGGTTCGGCCCGCGCCTCGCCACCCGCATCACCCTTGACCCCGCCGCCGCCCAGCGCCCGATCGCCAATTTTCTGCTACAGCCGCTGGTGGAAAATGCTGTCAAATACGGCGCGCGCGACCGCCTGCTGGAGGTCGGCATCGATATCCGTCTCGCGGAGGGGGCCTTGCGGATCGAGGTGACCAATACCGGATCGCTGGAGGGCACCGTGCGCCGGCGCGGACGGGGCATCGGCCTGAAGAATCTGCGCCGCCGGCTGGCGGTGCATTATCCCGGCCGCGCCCGCTTCACCCTTGGCGAGGTGCCGGATCCGGCTTCCGCAGGTGTCGATCCCGCCACCGGGCGTGTGGTGGCGACGCTCGTGCTGGAGGGGGAGCCATGCTCCGCGTCCTGATCGTCGAGGACGAGCCGCTGGCCCGCCGCGCCCTGCACCGGCTGCTGCAACCCCATGCGGTGCAGATCGTCGGCGAGGCGGAAGGCATCCGCGATGCGGCGGAGCTTGTGCTGCGGCTGCATCCCGACCTGATCTTCCTCGACATCGAACTGAATGGCGGCGACGGCTTCGATCTGCTCGCCGCGCTGGAAAACCCGCCCAAGGTGGTGTTCGTCACCGCCTATCCCGCCCATGCGGTGGAGGCGTTTTCGGTGGAAGCGGTGGACTATCTGCTGAAGCCGGTGGCCCCGGAGCGGCTCGCCGAGGCGCTTGAGCGGGTGCGCCGCCAGCTCGCCCAGCGCCCGGACCGCACGCAGGAGGGGCTGCTGGAGCTGCGCACCCCGAACCGCAGCGTGCTGGCTGCGCCCTCCGACATCGCGGCGCTGAAGGCGGATGGCGATTTCACCCGCATCCTGCTGGCGGACCAGCCCGCGCTGATGATCTGGCGCACGCTCGGCCATTTCGAGCAATTGCTTCCGGTCCCGCCCTTCCTGCGGCTCGACCGCTCGCTGATGATCAACCGCGAGCGCCTGCGCCAGATCGAGGCGCGCAGCCGCGACGAGGTCCGCCTGCTGCTGAGCGGCCTCGCCGATCCCCTGGTCATCGGCCGCACCGCCGCCGCGCGGCTGCGGGAGGCGACCGCCGGGCAGCGGCTCTAGAGTGTTTCAGCCTTTCATGGAAACGCTGAAACACTCCATCTCTTTGTTGCTACGCGTTTCCTTCACGCGAACCGCTTCCCACTTCGCTCGGAAACGCTATAGGCGGTTTACACCCCGATGAACCGCAGCCCCGCGCCCACCACTACCGCCGCCATCACGGCGTAGAAATCGCTCTTGAGCAGCTTTGCCGCCACCAGCGCCGCCGCGAGGCCCGCCGCCATGGCGATGTCGCCATGGGCGGCCGCCGGCGCGACGATGGCGACGATGACCGCGCCGGGCAGGCATTCCAGAATCCGCCGCACCCGCGGTGTCAGCGGAATGAAGCGCATGACCATGAAGCCGGCCATGCGGTTGAACAGCGTCATCACCGCCATGACGCCGATGGCGGCGAGCGTGCCGAGATCCAGGAGCGTGCCGGGGTCAGCGGGGCTTGTCATCGACGAAGCCTCCGGCCACCGCACCGCTGACGGCGCCGATGAAGATGAACCACCAGCCGGGCACGATGAAGGACGCCCCCACCGACACCACGGCGGCGACGCCCCAGCCGATGGCCTCGCGCCGGCCCTTCCAGTTGGGCACCAGCATGGCGATGAAGAAGGCGGGCACCACGAGGTCGATGGCCACCGCCTTCGGGTCCGGCAGTCCCCCGCCGATCACCTGCCCCGCCATGGAGGACAGCACCCACATCAGCCATGTGAAGGCGCCGGAGCCGACGAAGAAGCCGGCATCCCGGCCGCCCTGCGAATAATAGCGCATGGTGGCGGCCCAGTTGTTGTCGGCGAGGAAGAACAGCGTGGGATAGGACTTCCAGGCGGGCAGCGGGGCGAACCACGGGCGCATGGAGGCCGCCATCAGCAGGTGGCGCATGTTGACGGTGAAGGTGAGGACGGCGAGAGCCAGCAGGCTCGGCACCGTCCAGTCCTGGCGCCAGCCTTCCAGCGCCACCATCTGGGCGAGGCCGGCGAAGATGAGGCCGCTGGAGAGGCCGGCCTCAAGCCACGAAAACCCCTTCTGCGCCGAGGCGGCGCCGAAGGCGAGCCCGAACAGCCACATGCCGGGCATCAGCGGCATCATCACGCGTGCGCCCTGGAAGAAGGCCTCTCGCGTGAATCGGATGGGGGATGATTGCGCGTCCATGGCCTGTGGATAAAGCGGGAGGATGTTCGCTCATGCCACAGGCGGCAGGCCCCACCAACCCGATTTGCGCATAGCGCAGGGCCGAGCTACGCCGGGTGCGCAGGGGAAAGCACCGCCTCCAGCCCCTCGTCCCACGGCGGAACGGAGCCGTAGAGCGCGGCCAGATGGTCGATGAAGACGCGCACCTTCTGCGGCAGGAAGCGGCGCGAGGGATAGACCACGAACACGCCGACGCGGCTTGAGGCGTGATAGTCCGGCAGCACCACCTGCAGCGCGCCCGCCCGCAGTTCCGGCCCCACATCCCAGGTAGAGCGCAGCGCAATGCCCATGCCCGCCAGCACCGCCGCGCGCACCACCTCGTTGGAATTGGTGCGCAGCGTGGAATGGACGCGCTGCGTCACCGGACCTTCCGGACCTTCCAGCCGCCACGGGTCCTGGCTGTGGGTGGCGAGAAGGCGATGGCCGCCAAGGTCCGCGAACGCCTGCGGCATGCCGGCACGGGCGAGATAGTCGGGCGTTGCGCACAACACCCGGTGCACCGGCGCGAGACGCCGCGCGACAAGGCTGGAATCGGACAGGTCCGCGATGCGCACCGCGAGGTCGAAGCCCTCGCCCACGATGTCCACGAAGCCGTCGGAGAGTTCCAGATCCACCGTCAGGTCGGGATTGGCTTCCAGCAGCGGGCCGAGATGGGGGGCGATGTGCAGCCGCCCGAACGAGGTGGGAGCCGCCACCCGCAACAGCCCCCGCGCCTCGGACGACCTGCGGGAGAGCTGGCTTTCCGCCTCCTCGATGGAGGAGAGGATGGCCACAACCCGCTCGTGAAACCCCTGTCCCGCCTCGGTCAGCGTCACCTTGCGCGTGGTGCGCTGGAACAGCCGCGCGCCGAGCCGCTCCTCCAGCCGCTGCACACGCTTGGAGACCACAGGCGGCGACAGGCCAAGCTCCCGTCCCGCCGCCGAAAGGCTGCCGGCGGTGACGATGCGCGCGAAGATTTCCAGATCGCCCAGATTGCCAAGCATGGGCCGGTTGTCGGGCACCGGGCGGCGCGCCGGAGGGGGGGAGGGATCGCGGCGGATTTTTTCCATGACGAGGATGATTTTTAGCCGAACGGGAAATAATCCGCGACAGCTTTCCCCTCTGGAATGATTATAGTCGGCACAAAAGGAAACAACCCAAGGAACGGTGCCGTCATGGGCCTCAGGCTTCCGGCAGCGGACGAAAATGTTCTGGCGCGCCGCGCCGACATCATCGCCGACCTCTCCTCCATCGTGCCCGGCGAGGGCGTGATCTTCCGCGAGCGGGAGATGAAGCCCTACGAATCCGACGGGGTCACCGCCTACAAGCAGATGCCGTTCGTCGTGGTGCTGCCGGAGACCACCGCGCAGGTCAGCCGCATCCTCGCTTATTGCCATGCCAACGGCATCCGCGTGGTGCCGCGCGGGGCGGGCACCTCGCTCTCGGGCGGCGCGCTGCCGCTGGCCGATGCGGTGCTGCTCGGCATGGGCAAGTTCAACAAGGTTCTGGATATCGACTATGCCAACCGCTGCGCCGTGGTGCAGCCGGGCGTGACCAATCTCGGCATCACCCGCGCCGTGGAACATGAGGGCTTCTATTACGCCCCTGATCCGTCCTCCCAGATCGCCTGCACCATCGGCGGCAATATCGGCGAGAATTCCGGCGGCGTGCACACCCTGAAATACGGCCTCACCACCAACAATGTGCTGGGGCTGGAAATGGTGCTGATCACCGGCGAGGTCATCCGGCTCGGCGGCAAGCACCTGGATTCGGGCGGGCTCGATCTTCTGGCCCTGATGGTCGGCTCGGAAGGTCTGCTGGGCGTGGTCACGGAAGTGACGGTGCGCCTCCTGAAGAAGCCGGACGTGGCCCGCGCCGTGCTGGTGGGCTTTCCCACCTCCGAGGATGCGGGCGACTGCGTGGCGAAGATCATCGCCGCCGGCATCATTCCCGCCGGCATCGAGATGATGGACCGCGACGCCATCGCCGCCGCCGAGGCGTTCGTGAAGGTGGGCTATCCGCTGGACGTGGAGGCCCTGCTGATCGTGGAGCTGGACGGGCCGGAGGCCGAGTGCGCCCATCTGCTGGGCGAGGTCAGCGCCATCGCCGCCGCCTGCAATTCCTCCACCCTTCGGGTCTCGCGCACCGAGGAGGAGCGGCTCGGCTTCTGGGCCGGCCGCAAGGCCGCCTTCCCGGCGGTGGGGCGGCTCTCGCCCGATTATCTCTGCATGGACGGCACCATCCCGCGCAAGCAGCTGCCGCTCGTGCTCACCCGCATGCGGGAGATGTCGCAGCAATACGGGCTGCGGGTCGCCAACGTGTTCCATGCCGGCGACGGCAACCTGCATCCCCTCATCCTCTATGATGCGAACAAGCCGGGCGAGCTGGACGCGGCGGAGGCGTTCGGCTCCGACATCCTGCGCCTGTGCGTGGAGGTGGGCGGCGTGCTCACCGGCGAGCATGGCGTCGGCGTGGAGAAGCGCGACCTGATGCCGGTCATGTTCAACGAGGTGGATCTGGCGCACCAGCAGCGTCTGAAATGCGCCTTCGACGACCAGGGCCTGCTCAATCCCGGCAAGGTCTTCCCCACCCTCCATCGCTGCGCCGAACTCGGGCGCATGCATGTGAGCGGCGGGCAGGTGCCCTTCCCCGATCTCCCGCGCTTCTGAGCGCCGCAGGACACGCCATGCCAGAGCATTTCAGCATTTCCGACGAGGCGTCGCTCGCCGCCGCCGTCACGGAGGCGGTGGAACAGGGCCTGCGCCTGGATGTGCGCGGAACCGGGACGCGAGCCGGCCTCGGCCGCGCGGCGCAGGCGGACCGGACCCTCGATGTGTCCGGCCTCTCCGGCATCTCGCTGTACGAGCCGGACGAACTCGTCCTCTCTGCCCGCGCCGGCACGCCGCTGGCGCAGATCGAGGCGCTGCTGGCGGACGCCAGCCAGATGCTCGCCTTCGAGCCCATGGATACCGGCCCGCTGTTCGGCCTCCCGGCGGGGGGTGGCACCATCGGCGGGATGTTCGCCTGCAACCTCGCCGGCCCGCGCCGCCTCAGCCACGGTGCGGTGCGCGACCATGCGCTCGGCATCCGGGCGGTGTCGGGGCGCGGCGAGGTGTTCAAGTCGGGCGGGCGGGTGATGAAGAACGTCACCGGCTATGACCTGCCGCGCATGCTGGCGGGTTCGCTCGGGACGCTGGCGGTGATGAGCGAGATCACGCTGAAAGTGCTGCCCCTGCCCCCCACCGAGGAAACGCTGCTGGTGTTCGGCCTCGACCCCGCCGCTTCCGCCCGCGCCATGAGCGCGGCCATGGGCTCGGCCTGCGAGGTCTCAGGCGCGGCGAGCCTGCCGCCGGACATCGCCGCCGCGCGGCCGGAAGTGCCGGGCGACCGGGCCATCGTCGCGCTGCGGCTCGAAGGCTTCGAGCCCTCCGTGAAGGCGCGCCGCGCCATGCTCATTTCGGTGCTCGCGCCGTTCGGCGCCGTGGAAGTGCTGGAGCCGCCGGCCTCGCGCGACTTCTGGCGGATGGTGCGGGACGCCCTGCCCTTCGCCGGCAGCGGCCTTGATGCGGTGTGGCGCCTCTCCACCCGGCCCACCGCCGGCCCCGCGCTCGCCCGCACCCTCACCGATACGCTCGGGGCGAAGACCTATTGCGACTGGGCGGGCGGCCTCGTCTGGGCGCTGATGCCCGGCGAGGCGGCGCAGGGCGAGGCGGTGCGCGCCGCGCTCGCACCCCATGGCGGCCACGCCACCCTGATCCGCGCCACCGCCGCCCAACGGGCCGGCGACGTGTTCCAGCCGCTGGAATCGAGCCTTGCCGCCCTCACCCGCCGGGTGAAGGCCAGCTTCGATCCGCGCGGCGTGCTCAATCCGGGGCGGATGTATGCGGAAGTCTGAGATGCCGAAGGGCAGGACCGGAGGGCGCAGGCCATGAAGACGGAATTCTCCCTCGCCCAGCTGGCCGACCCGCGCATCGCGGAGGCGGACAGCATCCTGCGCGCCTGCGTGCATTGTGGCTTCTGCACCGCCACCTGCCCCACTTATGTGCTGCTGGGCGATGAGCTGGACAGCCCGCGCGGGCGCATCTACCTCATCAAGGACATGCTGGAGAATGACCGCCCGGCCGATGCCGAGGTCACCAAGCATGTGGACCGCTGCCTCTCCTGCCTCTCCTGCATGACCACCTGCCCCTCCGGCGTGCACTACATGCATCTCGTGGATCAGGCGCGGGTGCATGTGGAGAAGACCTATCGCCGGCCGTTCATGGACCGCCTCAACCGGACCCTGCTCGCCTCGGTGCTGCCCTATCGCGACCGCTTCCGGCTGGCCATGCTGGGGGCCGTGTTCGCAAAGCCGTTCGCGCCGCTGCTGGATCTGGTGAAGCCGCTGCGTCCCGCTGCCGCCATGCTGCGGCTTGCCCGCCTGCCCCACGGCCGGGGCGCGGGGGAAGCCCCGGGCACCCGGCGCGCCGTCGGCGAGAGGCGGGCGCGCGTCGCCCTGCTTGCCGGCTGCGCCCAGCCGGCGCTGCGCCCCGAGGTGGACGACGCCGCCATCCGGCTGCTGACACGGCTCGGCGTGGATGTGGTGCGGGTGGCCGGCGAAGGCTGCTGCGGCTCCCTCGTCCACCATATGGGCCGCGAAGACCAGGCCCACGCCCTCGCCCGCGCCAATATCGATGCGTGGATCCGGGAGATGGACGGCGAGGGGCTCGACGCCATTCTCGTCACGGTGTCCGGCTGCGGCACGTCCATCAAGGATTACGGCCACGCTTTCCGGCTTGATCCCGTTTATGCGGACAAGGCCGCGCGGGTCTCGGCCATCGCCAAGGACGTCACGGAATTCCTCGCCACCCTCGATGTGCCGGAAGGCCCGCAGATGGGGGTGAAGGTGGCCTACCATTCCGCCTGCTCCCTCCAGCACGGGCAGAAGGTGAAGGCCGCGCCGGTCGCCCTGCTGCGCCGCGCCGGCTTCACCGTGTCCGAGCCGTTCGAGAGCCATCTGTGCTGCGGCTCGGCCGGCACCTACAACATGCTCCAGAGCGACATCGCCGCGCGCCTGCGCGACCGCAAGGTCGGGCATCTGGAAGCCCTGGTGCCGGACGTGATCGCCGCCGGCAATATCGGCTGCCTCACCCAGATCGGCAGCGGGACGCAGGTGCCGACCGTCCATACGGTGGAGCTTCTTGACTGGGCCACCGGCGGGCCGGCGCCCGACGTGCTCGCCCATCACCGGCGCGCGGCGTGAGGCATTCTTTCCCGCCGGTCACAGCACCCCTGCCCTGCGGGCCACTGGAGGCGCGCGCCGCCGTGGTCTAGACCGGAGGCTCATCGCGCGGGCTCCGGCCCGCGCCCTCCGGCAGGGGACCCCTCATGCGGCGCGCCTTCGACCTCTCCCTCTATCTCGTCACCGATCCCCGCCAGACGGCGGCACGCGGGCTGGTGGAGACCGTCCGGCTGGCGGTGGCGGGGGGGGCCACCATCGTCCAGCTTCGCGACCCCGACGCCAAGGGCCGCGTGCTGGCGGAACAGGCGCGGGCGCTCCTCGCCGTGCTGCGGCCGCTGGGCATTCCGCTGCTGATCAATGACCGGGTGGACATCGCGGTGGCGGTGGATGCGGACGGCGTGCATCTCGGCCAGAGCGACATGGCGCCCGCCGATGCGCGGGCGCTGCTGGGGCCGGAGCGCATCCTTGGCCTCTCGGTGGGCGCGCCGGAGGAACTGGCCGCCTCCGATCTGTCGGGCGTGGATTATGTGGGCACCGGCCCGGTGAAGGCCACCGGCACCAAGACCGATGCGGGCGCGGCCATCGGTATCGAAGGGCTCGCGGCGCTCCGCCGGGCCATCGCGCTGCCCATGGTGGGCATTGGCGGCATCGACCTTGCCATCACGCCCGCGGTCATCGCGGCGGGGGCGGACGGGGTGGCGGTGGTCTCCGCCATCTGTGCGTCGGCCGATCCGAAAGCGGCGGCAGAGGCGCTGCTTCAGGCGGTTCGCGCCGCCCGCCCGTGACCCGCCCGCCCCGGGAAAAATTGACCTAACGTCAAGTTTAACGAAATTTCATGTTGGCGGCCCTTTTCGCGCCTCCCGCCCATGCTCATATCCGCGGTGTCAGTTCACCCGGAGAGTGACATGAACCCCGAAGAGCGGTCCCTGATTGATGGCCTGTTCGATCGCATCAAGGGTGCGGCCGGACAGCCGCGCGACGCGGATGCGGAATCCCTGATCGCCCGTCGCGTTCAGGACGCGCCCTATGCTCCCTATGCCCTGACCCAGACAGTGCTGGTGCAGGAGCATGCCCTCCAGCAGGCCCATGCCCGAATCCAGGAACTGGAGGAACAGGCCCGGCGCGCGCAGGAGGCCCCCGCCCCCCAGTCCCAGCCCACCAGCTTCCTCGGCGGCCTGTTCGGCGGCGGTGCCCGTGGCACCTCCGTGCCGACCACCGGCAATCGCGGCATGCCCCTGCCGCAGCAGGCGTCCGGCTATACCGCGCCCGGCTTCGGCGCACGCCCCGGCAGCTATACGGCGCCGGCCTATCCGCCCCAGCAGGGCGGCTATCCCCAGCAGGCGCCCTCGGGCCCGTGGGGCGGCCAGCAGCGCGGCGGCTTCGGCGGCGGCGGCTTCCTTCAGGGCGCGCTGGCGACGGCGGCGGGCGTCGCGGGTGGCGCGCTGCTGTTTGACGGCATCAAGAACCTGATGGCGGATGGCACCGGCCCGATCGCGGATCAGGCGGCTGCGGCGATCGATCCGGCCAATGTGCTGCCCTCCGGCGGCGATCTGGGCCAGATGGCGGACAATGCCCTGGGCGGCGCGGGCGGCGATTCGTGGTCCGCAGGCGCGCAGGACGCATCCGCCACCGATAGCGGCTTCGGCGACGCGCAGGTGCAGGATGCCAGCTTCGACGATGGCGGCTGGGATGCCGGCGGCGGAGACGATTCCAGCTGGACGTGACGGCAGGCGGCGCGCCCGTCAGGGCCGCGCCGTGCTATTTTGTCGTCAATCCATGAGGCAGGCGCGGGCCGCCACCCGGAAGGTCCGCTCCCGCCCCAGCATGTGGGCCTCGAACGCCCCGCCAAAGAGCCCCGCCACGGCGGGGTTCCGCACATTCAGCCCCCCGGCCAGCGCGCCGAGGGCCGGCAGCACGATGCGCCGTCCATCCGTCGCGAAGCAGCGGCGGCGGATGCTCTGGCCCCGCACCGCGAGCCGTGCGGCGGGATGCAGATGACCGGCCACCTCGCCGTCCGCATCCCCCGCGCGCGGCTCATGGCGGAACACCAGCGGGCCAACCCGCCATTCGCGCGCCCACTCCCCGCCCAGCACGGGCGAGGGATCGGGATCGTGGTTTCCCGCGATCCAGACGAAGGTGCGCCCGGCCTGCAAATGCCGCAGCCGCTCCAGCGCCAGCGGATCGAGCCGCTCCGCGCCCCGCCGGTCATGCAGGCTGTCGCCGAGCGCGACGAGATGGGCCGGCGACCAGCGGCGCACCAGGTCTTCCAGCCGGTTCAGGGTCTCGTGGGTGTCGTAGGGCGGCAGCATCTGGCCGCGCCGGGCAAAGGCCGATGCCTTTTCCAGATGCAGGTCCGCCACCACCAGCAGGCGCTGCTCCGGCCAGACCAGCGCCCCGGCGCAGTCCAGCACCACATCCGCCCCGTGAAGGCTGACGCAGGGGACGGGAAGGGGAACAGAATCGGAACGCGCGAGCATGGCGGGATAATGCCCGAAGGACCGGCGACGGCAAGAGGCCGGCGGACACGCGGGCGGAAACCGTCATGAGGGGCGGGAGGCTGCCCGCGCCGGAGGGCGCGGGCAGCGGGCATCACTTGAACAGGTGGCGCAGGCCGGAGGGCTGGCAGCGCAGGAACTGGTTGGCGGCATGCACCTGCGCGCCGAGGGCGGCGGCGGCGTGCCACGGCCAGCGGGGATCGTAGAGAATGCCGCGCGCCAGCGCGATGGCGTCCGCCTTGCCGGAGGTGAGGATCTCCTCCGCATGGGCCGGCTCGGTGATGAGGCCCACCGCCAGCGTCGGCAGGCCGGTCTCGGCCCGGATGCGCTCGGCGAACGGCACCTGATAGCCCGGCGCGACGGTGATCTTCTGCGCGGGCGAGAGGCCGCCGGAAGAGACATGGATCACGTCGAGGCCGCGCGCCTGAAGCTCACGGGCATAGACCACGCTCTGCTCCAGGTCCCAGCCGCCCTCCACCCAGTCGGTGGCGGAGATGCGCACGAAGACCGGCATCTCCTCCGGCACCGCCGCGCGCACCGCCTCGAACACTTCGAGCGGAAAGCGCATGCGGTTCTCCAGCGCGCCGCCATAGGTGTCGGTGCGGGTGTTGGAGAGCGGCGAGAGGAACTGGTGCAGCAGATACCCGTGGGCGGAGTGGATCTCGATCATGTCGAAGCCGATCCGCACCGCCCGGCGCGCGGCGGTGGCAAACGCGGTCTTCAGCCGCTCCAGCCCGTCATGGTCGAGGGCGGCGGGGGTGACGTCGCCGTCATGGAACGGCACGGCGGAGGGCGCCACCGGCACCCAGCCCCCTTCGGCCACCGGCACCTGCGCGCCGCCCTTCCAGGGGGCATGCACCGAGGCCTTGCGGCCGGCATGGCCGAGCTGGATGCCGATGGGAATGGGCGACCACGCCCGGACCCGGCTGACCACGTCATTGAGGGCGGATTCGGTCTCGTCGGACCACAGGCCGAGATCGCCGGGCGAGATGCGGCCCTCCGGCTCCACGGCGGTCGCCTCAAGGATCAGCAGGCCGGCGCCCGACAGCGCG
>NCCY01000326.1 GCA_002279855.1 Rhizobiales bacterium 12-68-15 | reverse complement strand
GGGGGACGCGAAGTCGATGCGCGCGGTGCCGGTCAGGCTCGGGCGGTCGGGCCGGTCCACGAGGCCGACAGTGAAGTCGGCGCCCTCCGCCAGATACAAAGCGATGTCGCCGCCATTGTTGACATAGGCGCGGGTGAGGCCGGGCCGCGCGAGGGCGGACAGCACATGCCCGGCCACAGCGCCGGCAACCGCCGCCATTGGGGTGATGAACATGTCGCCTGCAAACGGCCGCACCGCATTCCACATGCTCCGCGCCACCGTGCCCTGCGCGGTACAGAGGTCGGGCGAGGCTGCGGCGCGCAGCACCGGCAGTTCCGTGCAGAGCGTGCCGAGCAGCCCGGTGAACTGCGTGATGGCGTCGTCATAGGCCTGCCGGACGAGGGCGGTGGGGCCATCGGCACCGATCACGAGGTCGATGGGGCCGTCCTGCAGATGCAGCCGCCCGCCGGCAAGCAGCGCCACCTGGGGCGCCCGTGCCGGCGCCGCGCTGAGGGGGGAGGAGGGGGCGCTGCGCATCAGGCTCACCCGTGGGACCGCTTGGCGGTGTGGGGGGCCAGCGGCCAGGGATTGTCCGCCAGCGGCCAGGGATTGTCCGACATGGGCGCCACCGGGCGCACCTGATCGGTGGGCCGGATGCTTTCCACCGGCCGCACTTCGGACATGTGCCCGCCCAGCGCCTCATAATCGGAGAGGCGCAGGGTGAACTCGATGGGCGCGACGAGGGCCGGGGTCGGCACATAGCCGAAGGCGTTTTCGGGCAGGCGCGTCACGTCCACCATGTAGGTGATGCCGCCACCTGGATAGACATAGACCGGCGCACCGCCGGCGGTGACATAAGTCAGCGCGTCCTTCACCGAGCGGGTCAGGCGGACGGGGTTTTCGGTGACACCCGCCCGCAGGGAGCCGCCCGCGCCGGCCATGAACAGCACCGTGCACAGGGCGGGCTCGCAATTCTCCATCACCCGTTCCGTGGAGGCACGCAGGTCGTCCGGCATGGGGGTCTCCACCGGCTGGAGCGCCGCGTCCAGCTCGAAATAGGCGCTGTGCTCGCCGGTGGTGGAGATGAAGAACAGCCGCAGGCCGGGCCATGCGGTCTTCGGATCGAACGGGCCGATGATGGCGAGCGGATCGGAAATGTTGGTGCCGCCCCAGCCGGTGCCGGGCTCTGCCACCTGGAAGTAGCGGCCGGGGGTGGAGCGGCGGCCCTTCATGCGGATGCCGGTCTCGCGCACATCCAATAGCTTGCCGGCCTGATGTTCGGAGAGGACGCCGGTGATGTGGTCGTCCACCACCACCACCTCGTCTGTCTTGTCCTTCCACTGCTTGGCGAACATGCCGATGGTGGCCGAGCCGCAGCCCACCCGCATCCGCTCTTCCACCACGCCGTTGACGATGGGCGCCTTGCCGGCCTGCACGATGACAGTTGCGCCGCCGTCGATGGTCAGTTCCACGGCCTTGCCGTTGCACAGGTCCAGCAGCGCCTCGCAGGTGATGCGGCCTTCCTTCTTGCCGCCGCCGGTGAGGTGATGCACCCCGCCCAGCGAGAGCATCTGCGAGCCGTATTCGCTGGTGGTGACATGGCCCACCGCCTCGCCGGCGGCGCGCACGGTCGCCTGTTCCGGGCCGAGGAAACGGTCAGTGTCGATCTTCACCTTCACGCCGCAATAGCTGAAGATGCCCTCGGTCACCACTGTGACCATGTCCACCCCGTCCACCTGCGAGGAGACGATGAAGGGGGCGGGCTTGTAGTCGGGATAGGTGGTGCCGGCGCCGATGGCGGTGACGAAGGTCTCCGGCGCGTTGAGAATCTTGCCGTCCCAGTCCGCGCCCCGGTTGAAGGGGACCACGGTGCCGCCCTGCGCCAGCGTACGGTCCAGAACCACATGCGGATCGACGCGCACCAGTTCGCCGGCATGGTTGGCGTAGCGGTCGCAGGCGCCCGTCATGCCCGGCTTGATGTAGCACATCACCGGGCAGGCATCGCAGCGGATCTTCTCGTCGGCGGGCTTTGCCGCGGCTGCGGTGGGGTCAAGCATCAAGCTCAATGCTCCGGCTTCCGAACCGGCGGCGCCTCTGTCGGTGCGCGGCCAGTTCATATGTGTACTAATGAAAAGGCCAGACGCGGCCGGTGTCAAGCACAAGGAAAGGGCATGCTGCCTTAAAGGGCAGCGCGCCTGTCGTTTCAGGCGTGCAGGCGTCTTTTCATGCGCCGCCCCATCCCTCTCCCGCACAGCGGGAGAGGGATGGGGAGTGGGCTGGGCCTGTCCTGCCGTATCCGGAAAGACGGTCCCCGGTCATCCCCCTCCCAACCCTCCCCCGCAAGCGGGAGAGGGCTTTGCGGAGCGCTCGCCGTCACTTCACCAGGAAGGGCACGCGGGTGGCCGGCGGGGTGTTGCGCGAGCGTTCCGTGCGCACGATGCCGTCGATGATGGTCATGCCGATGCCGGGCAGGTCGCCGAGCTGCACGCTCTCCAGCAGGTTGCGCCCTGCCGAGTGCTGCGCGGTGTCCATGACGACGAAGTCGGCCGCGCGGCCCACCTCGATGATGCCGGTGTCCAGCGCCCGCATGCGGGCGGTATTGCCGGTGGCGAGGCAGAAGGCCTGCTCCGCCGGCAGGTCGCCCAGCGAAGACAGGAGCGAGACCATGCGCAGGATGCCGAGTGGCTGCACGCCGGAGCCGGCGGGCGCGTCGGTGCCGAGAATCACGCGGTGCAGATCGCCCATCTCGCGGGCGATGCGCAGGGTGTAGAGCGCGGCGCGCTCATTGCCGTTGTGCACCAGTTCGAGGCCGCGCTTGCAGCCCTCGCAGATGCAGCGGATCTGGCTGTCCGGCAGCGCGGTGTGGCCGCCATTGATATGGCCGACCACGTCGGTGTCCGCCTCCAGCACAACATCCTTGTCGATGAGGCCGGAGCCGGGAATGGAGGGGCCGCCGGTATGGATGGTGGACTGGATGCCGTATTTGCGCGCCCATCCCACCATCTTGCGCGCGGTGGGGCCGTCCTTCACGCCGCCGAGGCCCACTTCGCCCAATAGCTTCACGCCGGCGGCGGCCAGTTCCTTGAAGTCGTCCTCCACCATCTCGTGCTCGATGACGGGGGCGCCGGCATGGATCTTCACCCCGCCGGGGCGGAAGGCGGTGAAGGTGCGCTGGGCGGTGATGGCCAGGGCCTTCACGCCGATCACGTCGCGGGGGCGGCCGGGATAATGCACCTCGCCCGCCGAGATCATGGTGGTGACGCCGCCATGCAGGAAGCTGTCGATCCAGTTGAGCTGCTGCTGGCGCGGCGTCCAGTCGCCGGCCACCGGATGCACGTGGCTGTCGATCAGGCCGGGCGTCACGGCCGCGCCATTGGCATCCACCACCGTGGTGGCGCCTTCGGTGACCACGTCCTTCAGCCGCCCGATGGCGGTGATGCGCCCGTTTTCCGCGACGATGGTGTCCGCGTCGAGGATCGGCCGCTCCAGGTCGCCCTCGGGGCGTCATGGGCCATGATCTGTTCTCCGGAAGCACCTGCCGGGACCGTGCGGAACCGGCTCTTTTTATTTGTAAGCATACAAAGTCTAAGCCCGTCGGGCGGGCGGGGAAAAGGGGGCGGCGGGGAAAATCTCGCACGCTTCCCGCAATGCCATCCTGCGCGCCGCTCGTTCCGGGCCGGACACGCCCCCACTGCCGCGCAGCGGGGAGGGATGGGGAGGGGGCAATGCCGCCTGGAGCACCTTTCGGATTGCGCCGGGCCTTCCCCCTCCCAACCCTCCCCGCAAGCGGGAGAGGGCTTTTGCTCCATCACGTTCTCAGCGTTCGGCGAACGCCTTTTCCAGCACGAAGTCGCCGGCCTCGCCGTGATTGCCTTCCTCGAAGCCGCGCGCTTCCAGCAGGGTGCGCAACGCCACCATCATGTCGGGCGAGCCGCACAGCATGGCGCGGTCCCGCGTCGGGTCGAGCGGCGGCAGGCCGATATCGGCGAACAGCTTGCCGCTTTCCATGAGGTCGGTGATCCGGCCCCGGTTGCGGAACGGTTCGCGGGTGACGGTCGGGTAATAGACCAGCTTGGAGGACACCTCTTCGCCGAGGAATTCGTGGACCGGCAGGTCCTGCGTGATCATCTCGCCATAAGCGAGTTCCGCCACCTCCCGGCAGCCGTGCACGAGAATGACCTTCTCGAACCGCTCATAGGTTTCCGGGTCGCGGATGATGGAGAGGAAGGGCGCGAGCCCCGTTCCGGTGCCGAGCAGATAGAGGTTCTTCCCGGCCCGCAGATTGTCGATGACCAGCGTTCCCGTCGCCTTGCGGCCGATGATGATGGGGTCGCCCACCGCGATGTTCTGGAGGCGCGAGGTCAGCGGGCCGTCCGGCACCTTGATGGAGAAGAATTCCAGCGTGTCCTCATAGTTCGGGCTCACCACGGAATAGGCGCGCATCAGCGGGCGCCCGTTCACCTCAAGGCCGATCATGGTGAATTCGCCATTACGGAACCGGAAGGTGGGGTCGCGGGTGGTGGTGAAGCTGAACAGCCGGTCGGTCCAGTGGTGAACGCTGAGGACGCGCTCTTCCATCATCTTGCTCATGGGGAGTCTCGGGCGTGTGTGGCGGGGATCAGTTGGCGGGGGCGGGGGAAAGCAGGTCCAGCTTGCCGGCCTTGCCGCGCCAGTCATCGGCATCGGCCGGCGGCTCGCCCTTTTCCGTGATGTTGGGCCAGAGGGCGGCATAGTGCGCGTTGAGCGCCGTCCATTCCGCTGCGCGCGGATCGGTATCGGACAGGATGGCCTCGGCGGGGCATTCCGGCTCGCACACGCCGCAATCGATGCATTCGTCGGGGTGGATCACCAGCATGTTCTCGCCGGCATAGAAGCAATCGACCGGGCAGACGGACACGCAGTCCATATATTTGCAGCGGATGCAGCCATCGGTGACGACATAGGCCATGGGAAACCGCTCCGCGACGCATGGCAGCGTCGCTTGTTTGTTTGTGTACAAATAAAAAATAGCGAGGAGCAGGCGCCGCTGTCAACGGGCTTGGCGACGGGGCGGTGCGGAGATTTTGGGCGTGCGTGCCGATTGGGCGGGCAGGGGAGGACGGTTCCAGGCCTTCCCCCTCCCCAACCCTCCCCCGCTTGGCAGGAGAGGGGGCTGTCGCGCGGCTGCATCCGCCCGCGTGTCGATCTCGCTGAACGTTCTTATCTTGCACAACGCGCCCCTCTCCCGCTTGCGCGGGAGGGCCGGGGAGGGGGAAGGCCGGGCGCGCGCGGCGTGCGCCTCAATGCGCTCCGGGCGCCGCCCTGAGGCGCGCCACGTCCGCTTCCAGCCCGTTCCAGGCCGGCGCATCGGGGGCGAACTTGGCGCGGATGTAGCGCACCAGCGCCGCCACCTGCCCGTCATCGAGGCTGTCGCGGAAGGCCGGCATGTCGCCGAGGTCGCGGGCGGCGGGGGAGGGGATACCCTCAAGGATCACCCGGATGAGATTGTCCGGCCGCGCCGCATGCACATTGGTGTTGAGCGCCAGCGCGGGCCGCACGCCGAACAGGGTCGGTCCCGCCTCC
>NCCY01000032.1 GCA_002279855.1 Rhizobiales bacterium 12-68-15 | reverse complement strand
ACGTTCACGTCGAAGGAAAATTCAAAGCCGCAATAGAGTTCGACAAGGTCGGCGATAAGGTTCGCCAGCGGTCCGTCCGGCAGCAGGGCGCGTAGCGTCGGGTCGTCCACCGGGCCGATATGGATGCTGAAATGCTGCTGGGCGATCCAGCACCGGCTGCCGGCCATGGCGCTGCTGCCGAGCTGGGCGTGCCGTCCCTCGTCGAGACCGCCAAGGCGGGTCTGTTCTTCCGGCGGAACCTGCACCCATTCGCCCACGAAGGGCCGGATGCGCACGGTCTCCTGCAATTCGCTGGTGAGCAGCCCTTCGAGCGCGGTCAGCGAGCGGATTTCGCCGCTGAAGATGCCCGCATGGTGGAGCACCGCCTCGTCGGAAAAGGCGAGCCGGTCAGCGGTGGAGGGCAGCCCAAGGCCGGTGATGCCCCGCAGCGCCGAGGTGAAACCGTCCGGCTTTCCCCCCACTTCCGGCTGGTGCTGTTCGCGGGAAATGGCGATCCGGTACTTGGACGAGGCGCGGTAGAACAGCGTCACCGCACGGTGCTGGAAGATGTCGAAGAAGGCCCGCAGGGCCTCGTTGTTGGCGTGGTGCGCCTCGATCGCGTGCTCGGTGTAGCTGTAGGGCAGCACGCCGAGCGGGCCGAGCAGCCCGAACAGCGAGACGGTCAGCTCCGGCGCCTCGCCGTCGCGCGGCTGGCGGGCCAGCGTCACGGCGGCGGTGGGGAATTTGAGGTCCGCATCGCTGACGAAGCGCGCAGAGGTCAGGCCCACACGCCGGTCGGCGCCGGCATTGTCGGCAAACTCCTCGTCCTCCCGGTGCAGCCGGGCGCGGGCCTCGCCCTCCAGCAGGCGCACAGCTTGCACGAGGTCGAAGCCTTCCGGCGCCTCCAGCAGCGCGGATCAGAGGAGAGGACGGTAGCCCGCCCGTGCCGGCCATGTGCGCATGACTCCCGGTTGACCCTTCAGGCTGGCCGTGAGGCGCGTGAAGGAATTGATGGAGGCGTGGAGCCCGAAGAACTGGTCGAGCACCATGGCGAAGAGAAACAGGCTGCTGCCGCTGTAATAGCTCGGGTCGAATTCCAGATTGATGTCGATGCCCCGGCAGATGGCATCGCCCCATGCCACATCGCCCGGATGGCGCGGTGCCCGTGCCGTTCCGCGCCGGGCGGTGAGCGCGGAGAGCCCGAGGATCATGCGCTTGGTCTCGGGGGAATCGCGGAAATCATAGAGCTGGAGAATTTCGCGCAGCGCCTCCAGCCCCTGTTCGCCGGTCAGCGACAGGTGGTTCAGCAGAAGATGGGAGACGAGGCGCCAGTTGCGCCCGCTGCCGCTCGGCACGCGCACCGTGGGAGTGAGAGGGGAAACGCAGACGATGTCCTCCGCCGACGTCCCTTCCACTGCGGTGAGCACCGGATGACCACCGCCATAAGGCAGCTTTGCCGGCAGGTCGCGGTTGAGGCACAGCGTCTCGGCGGAAACCACGAGGTCATCCTTCGAGAAGGACGGGTCGAGGTTGGAGAAGGACAGATACGCCTCCGTCCCCTGCACGCGCCCTTCGGTCGGGCGGCGGGAGATGTTCCAGTAGGACGGCTTGCCGCCCGGCACATCGAACCGGCGGGCGCGGGCATAGAAGGGCAGGATGGGGCGCGGCATCCCCTCCGAATCCGTGGCGGTGACGGAGAGCAGCGAATGCACCTCCATGGCCTCCTGCCGGCGGATGTCCGGGATGACGCGATATTCCAGCCGGTTCTGCGCGGCGAGGATGGGTTCCGCGCGCTGGCGGAACAGGTTGACGATGGGCGTGCAGCCGAGCGCGAACACCTCTTTCGTCAGGGTGCGCTCCAGCGCCGGGTCGCTCTTGTTGAAATAGAAGAAGACATGCATTTCCGGTCCCGCATCCCGCAGGACCTTCGCGCTGAGATCGAGATCGAAATACAGGAACTTGTCGGGGAAGACGAAGAATTCGGTGAGCGATCGGTAGGCCGGCTGCGACTGCGGCGTGAATGGCAGCAGGTTCTCGTCTTCGCCGAAGCCCACCGGCTGGATCGCATCTGCGGGCAGGATGACCGGGTTCGGGTCGCTCGCGGTATCGCCGATGGCGATGGACAGCGTGTTGTTGAAGATGAGTTCGTGCAGCGCATAGACGATGGACGGCTGGCCGCGCAGGAACACGCGCAGCTTTTCCGGCTGGAGCTGCGCGAAGGTCAGGTCCGGAGCGGTGCAGCGCAGGCAGAGGCGCAGGGCCGAATGGGCGCCCATGGCGCGCGGATTGGGCGGGGCCGCGATGGGGCGGCCCTTCAGAACGGCCTCGGTGATGGCGATGGGCCAGAGCGTGACCGGGTAGCGTGTGCGGAAGCGGCACACCTCCCCCTGCACCGGCTCGGAATCCAGTTCCGTATCGGCCGGTATCACCTGTGGCACGGTCACTTCCGGCTTCGGGCGGAACTGCACCGTCGCCATGGAAGGGATCGGCGCCAGATAATGCGGGTAGAGCAGTTCCAGCAGGGTATCGACGAGTTCGGGGAACTCGTCGTCCAGCCGCCGTTCCACCCGCGCATTGAGGAAGGCGACCGCCTCGATGAGCCGCGCCACATGTGGGTCGTCGATGGCATCGCCGCTGAGGCGCAGGCGCCCGGCGATACGCGGATGACGCTCCGCGAACTCCTGCCCCATCTGCCGCAGATAGAGCAGTTCGCGGTTATAATATGGGAGCAGGTCGTCCATCAGGATTGGTCCGTGATCGACACGCTCTGGCCGAGCGGATCGATGATGGTGCTGAACTGCACCGGCTCCGCCTCCGAGTCCACAATGATTTCCGCCTCGATCCGCACCCGCAGCGAGCGGTCCGAGGGGTCCGAATTGGTCAGCGGCGAAATGCGCAGGTGGGACAGGCGGGGCTCCGCCCGTCGCACGGCTTCGCCGATGCGCTCCACCACCGCTGCGCGCTGCGCCTCGGTGGAGAAGTTTGCGGTGGTGAGGTCGAACACGCCATAGGCGAGCACCGACTTCTCAAGCTCGGTGAGGATGGAGGGCCAGCTCGTCACGCGCTGGCGCGTGTTGAGCAGGTCCTCCAGGTCGCGCTTCAGGCCTTGGCGCACATGGGTCACGGTCGGCGCATCCTCGCCGATCAGACGATCCATCAGCGACAGCCCGACGCTCGGCCGCTGGTTCATGGCGTGCCGAAGGTGAGACGGCCAAGCTGGCGGATGGAGAGGCTTTCCTCGCCCACGAGGAAGCAGCGCAGCCCCTCGCCACGGACGCATTCCGGCGAAACCTCGATCCAGTTGGTCTCGCGGCCCAGCAGAATGGCATCGCGGGGCGGGGTCTCGATCAGCGGATAGATGGCGGGAACCACCACCTCGCCGTCCGGCCCGCCGCGCACCGAAATCTTCACGGTGCGCCACGCGCCGTCGAGCACGCGGGCGCGCTGGGAGAATTCCATCTCGTCCACCTGCTCCAGCGGCACCCAGAAATATTTGCCGGTGGTGGTCATCACCTCAAGGATGCCGCCGATCAGGTCGTCGAGGTCGCGGAAATCGCTGAACGGTACATCGTCATGCGCGCCGGCGAGGGGCGGGCGGGCGGCCTCGGCGCGGGCGATGCAGCTTCCCGCTTCCGCGATCCGCCCCTCGCGCAGGTGCATCAGTCCTTCAAGGCGCAGCACCGCGTGCTCGGGCGGGTCGGTGACGAATTCCGGCGGGCGGCCCTCGGTCCACACCTGACGGCGCATCATGTCGGAGCGCACGAGCTGGCGCAGCGCCATGGCCTGGATGGCGGCATCGGGATCCTGGTCGGCGATGGCCGCGAACTGGCGCTCGGCCCGTTCCAGCTCCCCCGCCACACACAGGAACTCGGCAAGCTGGCTGCGGACCTGCGTGTCCGCAGGCGCGGCCTTCACGGCTTCGCTCATGGCCGCAACCGCGTCCCTGAGGCGGCCCTCTTCGAATAACTTGAACGCGGTGGCCGACATGGCGGTGTGTCCTCAGTGGGGAGGGCGAAGGGAACTGGCCAGGGTGACATCCGTGACCAGCTTGAACGAGGTATAGATCTGATCGATCTGGAAATGCGGCCGCAGGTGCATGATGCAGGAATAGGCGCCGGGCCGGCCGGGAACCGCCCGCACCTCCGCCGTCGCCTCACGCAGCGGATACCGCGCCTTCATGTCGGCGGAAGCGTCGTCATTGCCGATGCAATAGCTGTGCAGCCAGGTCTGGATGTCCCGTTCGCAGGCATCCTCGGTGACATAGGCGCCGACCCGGTCGCGCAGCCGCACCTTCACATAATGGGCGATGCGCGAGACACACAGCATGTAGCGCAGCATGCCGGAGATCCGCGCATTCATGGACGCAACGACCGTCGGATAGCTGGCAACGGCCTGGATGGACGCGCTGGTGTCGAAGGCGAGATAGGGGGTGTCCTTGCACACGCTCACCGGCATCAGGCCGAGATGCCAGAGGTCGAACTCAACATTTCGCGGCAAGGCGAGTTCGCAGGGAAAGCGGTTCACGAGGCCGGGGGCGTCGGTCTCGGCGCTGAGGGTGGGCAGGCGCGCCACCAGGCCGTAATCCACCTCGTCGCGCATGGTGCCGCAGATGTCGGCGAACCAGCCATGCTGGTTGAAGGCCCGGATCAACACCTCGCCGAAGGCATAGACGGCGCTGCCCCAGCACATCTGGTCGTGACCGAGCCCGCGCAGGTCTTCCCGGTAGCGGAACGGCAGCCCCGCCACGCCGTCGCGGCTGTAGGGACGCCGCATCAGCACGCGCGGCAGCACCAGACCGAGGAAGCGGGAATCGTCGGAGGCGCGCAGCCTGTTGTAGCGGGCATATTCGTCGCTCCGGAACAGCCCGGCCAGCGAGGTCGCATAGGTGAGGTCCACGAAGCGGTCGATGCCCAGCAGATGGGGCGAGGCCCCGAGGATGGCGGGCGCAAAGGCCGCCGCCGCGACGCTGGCAAGGCCGGTCATGGTGGCCACATCATCCACCGCATGGGCGCGGCTGAGCTTGTGGCGGACCTCGTAGTCGCAGAGCAGCACCCCGAACGGCATGCCGCCGGGCATGCCGAATTCGTTGCTGTAGACCTTCTGGAACAGGTGGCTCTGGTCGAAATCCAGCGCGCGCTGGAAGTCGCCCTCCACCTCGTTCCACGACATGTTGAGGGCGCGGATCACCACGGTCTGCGCCTGTGCGCTGCATTCGCACAGATAGGACAGGCCCCGCCAGGAGGCTTCCAGCTTCTGGAACCGGGGCGTGTGGAGCACCGCATTG
Source organism: Rhizobiales bacterium 12-68-15 (assembly GCA_002279855.1). Lineage (GTDB taxonomy): Bacteria > Pseudomonadota > Alphaproteobacteria > Rhizobiales > Xanthobacteraceae > Aquabacter. The sequence continues at coordinate 10,112 of NCCY01000032.1, read as the reverse complement.
AGCTGGAGGGACAGCATCTCGTCGAGAAACGCGATGTCCCGTTCAATGGCATGCAGAAGCGCCGCGCCGCTGGCAAAGCCGCGGGCGTCGTCGCCGAACCACTCCCGCAGGGCGGCGGCGGTGTCTTTGGTGAAAAGGAATGTCTTGAGCCGGTCGTCCGGCCGGCGGCCGAGCGCCATGTCGGCGGCAAGGCGGCGCAGCGGTCCGCTCTCCCCGGACGGCAGGGCCTCGGAAGGCGACCTCCCGGCGCCGAAGCGTGGCTCCGTGCGTCGGGCGGTCTGGATGGTGGATGCGGCCATGCCCGTCAGGGGGCGCGACGTGGCATCGTCAGGATGCGGTCGGGATGCGGGCGACCATGCGCAGGGAGGTGGTCAGTTCCTCCATCTGCAACCAGGGCCGCAGCCACGCCACCGCATTGTAGGAGCCGGGACGACCGGGAATCTCGCGCACCTCGACCTTGGCCTCGGCGAGCGGATACTTGGCCTTCATGTCCTGACCGGCATCCGGATTGCCGTTCACATAGTTGATGATCCAGCGGTTCAGCCACGCTTCGCAGTCGCTGGCCTCCATGAAGGCGCCGACCTTGTCGCGACCCATGATCTTCAGATAATGGGCGAAACGGGACGTGGCCATGATGTAGGGCAGGCGCGCGGAGATGGCCGCATTGGCGGTGGCCTCCGGGCGGTCGTACTTCTTGGGCTTCTGCGTGGTCTGCGCGCCGAAGAACACGGCATAGTCCGTGCCCTTGTAGTGGCACAAAGGCAGGAAGCCGAGCTTGGAGAGTTCGGCCTCGCGCCGGTCGGTGATGCCGATCTCGGTCGGGCACTGCTGGTCGCTGTCGCCGTCGTCCGAAACGAAGACGTGGCTGGGCAGGTTCTCGACCTTGCCGCCGCCCTCGGCGCCGCGGATCGCGGTGCACCAGCCATACTGCGAGAAGGCGTCGGTGAGACGCACGCCCAGCACGTAGGACGAGTTCATCCAGCAATAGTCTTTGTGGTTCATCGCCCGCGGCACGCCGTCCACCAGCGGGGCTTCCTCAAACGCGAATTCCTCGACCGGCTTGGTGGCTTCGCCATAGGGCAGGCGGGCCAGGGTGCGCGGCATGGTGAGGGTCACGAAGCGGGAATCGTCGGATTCCCGGAAGCTGCGCCACTTGGCGTATTCGATGCTGTCGAAGATCTTCTCCAGATCGCGGGGCTTCGACAGTTCGGTGAAGTCGTCGAAACCGAACATCTTCGGGCTCGCCGCCGTCACGAAGGGCGCGAACGCGGCGGCTGCCACGCTCGACATCTGCGAGAGCAGCTCGATGTCCTCGGGATGGCTGCCGAACTCATAGTCGCCGATCAGCGCGCCATAGGGCTCGCCGCCGGGGCTGCCGAATTCGGATTCGTAGATCTTCTTGAAGATCGTGCTCTGGTCGAACTCGGACGCCTTGGTGAGGCTCTTGTAGAGTTCGCGCTTGGTGCAGTTCAGCATCCGGATCTTCAGGCTGGTGCCCGTTTCCGAATTCATCACCAGATAGTTCAGGCCGCGCCAGGTGCCTTCCAGCTTCTGGAAGTCCTGGTGATGCATGATCGCGTTGAGCTGGTCGGACAGCTTCTGGTCGATGGCGACGATCGCGTTGTTGATCGTCTGCGCCAGATTCTTGGAATAGGTGACCGTTCCGGCCAGCGCTTCGCGGGTGAGCGTGCGCAGCAGTTCCGTCGTCCGGTCGGGATCGGTCTGCTTGGTCGCAGCGATCGCCTGGTCGAGGAAGGAGACTTCGGCGGTTTCGGTACCGGCCTGCGCGGCCTGACCCTGGGCTTCGGCGGCACTCATGGCTCAGGCCTCCGTCTTTTCGCTGGACGCGCCGAGCTGTTCGCTCAGGCTCTTCAGCTGCGCTTCGTTGGACAGGATCTGCTCAAGCAGATTTTCGAGATTTTCCGAGCGGTCGGCCTTGGACAGCAGATCGCGCAACTGGTTGCGCACTTCCATCAGCTTGCGCAGCGGCTCGACGCGCGCCACCACGGCGGCGGGGTCGAAATCGTCGAGCGACTTGAAGTCCAGTTCCACGGTGAGCTGGCTGCCGTCGTCGGCGAGGGTGTTGTCCACCTTCAGCTTCAGCCCCGGCGTCATGCGCGCGAGCACCTGGTTGAAGTTGTCGCGGTCGATCTGGATGAACTTGCGCTCGCCCAGCGGCTTCAGCGGCTCGGTGGGATCGCCCGAGAAGTCGCCGAGCACGCCGACGACGAAGGGCAGCTCCTTCTGGACGACCGCACCTTCGGTTTCCACGTCATAGGTGATGTGGACACGCGGCTTGCGCACCCGGCTGAGTTTATCGTGAACGCTGGCCATGTGGGGCCCCCCTGTTATCAGAACCTGTTGGACGGTGGTGATGGAGTGACAGACTTAATCTGCGCTTTCGCCTCACACGGACCCATCGTCGTGTGACGGTACGCGAAGTCCCGACGCGAGGTAGAAGTATTTTCGGGCGTCGCTGTCGATGATGAGTTCCGACAGCAGCTGGTCCAGCGGCATGCGGCTGCGCCGGACGGCTTCCTCCAGCGTGTAGGAGATCGGCGAATGCGGCTCGGTCTCGCGGAAATAGGCCGCAATCTGGAGGATTTGCTGAAGCGCCTGGGCGCGATTGCGCGGCTTGCCGGAGGGCAGGCTTCCTTCGGTTGCCGCGCCGGCCGGCGCGTCGTCCGAGGGCGCATCCGCCGTCTCCATCGCGGCCGCATCCGCCGCCGCGCTGTCAGCCAGCACCGCCTGTTCCAGTTTGCCGGCGGCGAACACCTTCACGGCGTCGAGGGTCGTGTTCAGAACGGCCCGAAGGGCGCCTGCGGGCGGCGCGTCCACGCCCACCCGTTCGGCGAAGGCGTCGGACACGTCCCCGACGGCCTTGAGCGCGGCATCGATCTCGGTCAGCACCTTGTGATAGAAGCCGACCGGCGTCGCCTGAACGGCGGCCTCGAAATCCTCAAGCTTGATACCGCCGCTCGAAAGGCGGGCGTCATGCTTGGCGGTGTCGGTGATGTGACTGATCTCGATGGCCTGCTCATACTGCCACAGGCCGAAAGGCTCGGTGCCGACGGTGAGCGGAACCTTCCGCATGGGCTGGATCAGCGTGCCGTCATTGCTCACGCCGTTGAGCGCGGTGAACGGGCCGAGACGGGGTTCGTTGCCGTCCTCGTCGGGCAGGGGGAAGATGTCGTCCCACCAGGTGCGCACCAGCCCCTGCGCCACCACCATGCCGGTGGCCAAGCCGGCGAAGCCGTCGAGACGCACCAGCGCCTCGATCAACCAGGCGGTGACTTCCAGGTCCTTGCCGTGCTGCGACAGGATTTCAAAGCCGGCCTGCGCCACTTCATTCCAGTCGTCGGCGGGCGATGCCCCGTCGGGGTCCACATCGATGGCGCGCTCCTTGCGCCGCGCGGTGGCGCGGGCATCCTTCATGCGCAGGAAGGGAGCGCTCGGAGAGGTGTCTAGACGCGGGTCCGTCCCACAGGGCGCCTCGTCGGAGATCGCCTGAAGCAGGGTCTGCGGGTCGAATGTGAATTCAATGGCCATGGTCGGTGTCGTATCCGCGCCCGTCAGAGGATCTGTGCGTGATGGTTCGGCCGTTCCGAGCACCGGCGGTCGGAACGACTTTCCGGCATTTCGCCCTGTGTCGTCATTCCCTGTTCTCCCTCTCAATACGATCCGCCAAAAACGCTAATGTGACAATGGCTTTCGTGCGCACGATGCTGACACAAAAAGGTCGGATCGCCCCTATCTCAGCAGCGACGGCGGGCAGCGGAAGCCTGGCAGGGGTGAGCGCTGGAACGGATTGTCCACGCTGGCCGCATCGACCACGAACACCGCCGAGCGCGGCCCCACATTGACCATCAGGTTGAAGCGGTTGGCGGTCAGCTTCTGGAGCTTCTGCGCCGCAAGGAAGCGGAACAGGGCCCACGGGCCGGTGAAGCTCTGCGAGACCGGCTGCTCCATCGTGTTGGCCCCGAACTCGACCCGGACACCCCCCGGATTGCCGGGCCATTGCACCTGCACCGTCTGGAGCGGACCATACTGGTAGGTCAGCGACTGGCCGTCGATGGTCAGGCGGACCCGCGAGGCGCCGGGATCCAGTTCCTGCGGCGTGACGCCGAAGGTGAACAGGGGCGTCGCGGATCCGCTCTGGAAGAAATAGGTCCGGATGCGGGCGGCCTGTTCGAAGAAGGCGATGGTCTGCGGGGCGATGTTGGGCTGCGCCCCGGCGGAGGTCAGCGGCTTCCACGGGGAGGACTGGGTGTCGATGAACGACTTCAGCTGCTTGTCGAAGAATTTGTCGAGCAGACCATCGGGCGCGAACATGCGTGTAAAGTCCGCGATCGTCACTTCGTTCGGGGAGTTGGTGAAGGGATAGCGACCGTTGAGGGCCTGCTGGCAGAACGGATAGACCTGAGTCTTCCAGTTCGAGTCGAGATCCGTCCGCACGCCCTGATCGGTGATGGACGAGGTCTGGCGCACGAGGCCGAGGATGGAGTCCGTCAGGGCCGGCGGGGCGGTGAGGGTGTTGAGCTTGAGCTGGCTCAGCACCTGCGCATAAGCGGGGCCGGTGGACAATTCCGCCACCTGCGCCGAGTTTTCAGTGCCGAAGCTCGCTGCCGGGCCGATCAGCGCACGCAATTGTCCCATGGATTTCAGGATTTCATCCAGCGGACTGGGCGAGCCGGCGACGAAGCGGTGCAGGTCCGCGAAATGGGCCGTGACGAAGTCCCCCAGCGCGCGAGAGCGGTTCAGCAGGGCGGTCACTTCCGCCGGGAGCGCTGGCAGCTTGCTGTCCACGCTGCTGGTGGGCGGCGCAAGGGTGGTCTCCTTCGCGGCCGAATTCAGGTAATTGGCGAGCGGTGACGGCGGACCCAGCAGGGCCTGCAGCACGGCCATTTCTTCCTGGAGATTGTTGAAGGGCGCAATGGTCACGTCGCTGATGATGTTCTGCCACGCGACCATATAGTCGTTGAGATAGAGGTCTGTGATGTCGCGCCGCAACTGGTTCACGCGCGCGGCGCGGGGGGTGTTCGGCGTCGTCGGGAAGCGCACCCAGTCCTCGCCCACGATCTCTTCCGCCACCTTGGAGATGGCCGGGATCACGTTCGTGAAGAAGGCGGCGGTGGTGTACATGCCGTCAATCGGCTCGGACAGCGGACGCCCGGATCGGCGCGCGAGGGCGAAGGGGGCGAGTGGTCCCGCAACATCGGTGAGCCGCCAGGGCTGAAGCTGGGCGATCTCCGGCTGGCGCTGGAGCACTGTCATGCCCCGGTTCGCCGGTGAATAGGCATTGAGCGCATCACGTGCGGCGGCGACGAGCGGCTCGTCCAGTTCCAGCGGCGGCAACTTGGCCGCAATCAGGTTGTCCACATGGCGCAGCAGGGATGTGCGCATGGTGGCCTGCGAGGGCGCCGGATAGGCGGCGGCAAGATAATGTCCGACCCAGTCGTTCACGTCGTCCTTATTCATGGGGCCGGCCCGGCCCAGCATGAGATAGACCTTGAGCGCGGGATAGAGTGCGGCCGGACGATCTATGCTGCCGGCGATCTCGTTCTGGAGGATCATTTGCAGGCGCGGCTGGAGCAGGGTCTGCAATGCCTGCTCATATTCCCTTACGGCAACAGCGCGCAGTTCCGGGATCTGCGACAGGCCGCCCTTCAGGCGTAGGGGGGTCTCGTGGTCTTCCGAGGCCCATCCGGCCGGAAGGGCTTCCAGAACGTTGAGTGTCGGCAGGATAGCCGAAAGGTCGGTGTCGGACGGCGATTGAGCGTGCGCGCTCGCCAGATAGCCGTTGATGACTTCCTGCGCCCGGGTGGTCGCGCGCTGCAGGTCGCCGATCAGGTAGGTGTTGCCGATGAAGCTGAGCACCCACCACGTCAGCAGGCACAGGCCGGCACCCGCGCAGGCGGCAGTGGCGAGGCCGCGCAGCACCGCTTCCCGCCGCCGTGTCGCGGGGTCCGCCTCGACAAGGCCGGACTCCTTGAAGATCACCTTGTCCAGCAGGTCATGGATGAAATAGCCCATGCGGCGCGGGTCGGCCGCAGCCTCGGTTCCGCCGGGCGGTGGCAGCAACTCGTTGTTGCCCAGCGGCTCCACATTGGCGGAACTGGTGAAATAGATGCCGCGCAGCAGCAGAGGCCGCTCGAAGGTGGTGGGCTTGAACACGTCCTCCACGAGATCGGCGACCATTGGCTTCAGGGTCGCCAGATGCGGCAGGAACATGAAGCACTCGAACCGCTGCTCCACCGAGAAGGCCTGCTTCATCTGGTCGATGACGCGCGGCAACTGCCACTGGATGAAATGGTCGTATTCGGCGGAGAATGTGGCGCCCAGCGGCTTCTGTTTGGAGGTCATCCCATGCTCGTCATAGAGCGGCAGGGTGATACCAAAAGCGCTGCGGCGTTCGGCCAGGGTCAGATCGCTGCAGAATTCCCGGAAGCCGGGCAATTCGTCGGCCTTGGTGAACACCACATAGACCGGCACGCGAAGCTTGAGGATGCGCTGGAACCCCTCGAGCTGGTCGCGTAGGTCGGCATGGAAGGAAAACCGCTCCACTTCGCTGGCGCGCACCATTTCCGGCAGCGAGAGGGCGATGACCAGACCGTTCAGCGGCTGGCGGTTGCGGTGGCGCTTCAGGAGCGAGGCAAACGCGCTCCAGGTGTTTGTCTCGGACTGCGGCACCAGCGGACCGCGCGTTTCCACCAGCACGGCGCGGTCGGTGAAGGAAAAATTCAGCGGGCCGGCAGAAATGCGCCCGTCTCGACCCTCGCGCAGCGGAAAGCGCAGGTCGGACGCCTGGAGAAAGGCCGTCTTGCCCACATGTTCCCGGCCGATCACCACGTACCAGGGCAGGGCATAGCGATAGGACCGGCTGAACAGACCCGGTGGCCGCACCCGGCGCAGCACCGCGAGGGCGAGATGAAAGCCGCGCTCCATGGCATCGCGCTGCGCCTTCGGAACCTGCTGCGGGTCCGCTGAGGCGGAGGAGGTGAGGGTGACAGGTCGCTCCTGAAGCGCTGACGCTGTCGTCGCCTTGGGGCGCAGAACCCAGGCGAGCGCAACCATTCCCGCGAGCAGGATCACGATCAGGCAGGCCAGGAACCGCGGCGTGTGATACGCGAAGGGCGCGATCCCTCCGATGGAGAGATGCGGCCCCACGAACCAGATCAGCAAGATCAGGCCGAGTGCTGCCACCGCCAGCAGCACCCAGCGCCAGAATTGCCACCCGCTCAGCTTCGTCATCATCTGCCGTATGGTTCCAGAAGGGCCAGTGCGGCCATCATTGGGGGGTGAGGACGATTTCGACCCGGCGGTTCTGCTGCCGGCCCTGCGGCGTGGCGTTGTCACCGATGGGATCCGCCGCGCCCATGCCCTCCGATGAGAGCCGGCTCGTGCCGATGGCATCGGCAAGGATCTTCGCGACGGCGGCCGCGCGGGCGGCGGACAGAACCTGATTGTTCGGGAAGGCCACGGTGTTGATGGGCTGGTTGTCGCTGTAGCCGAAGACCTTCACAGGACCCGGATGTGCGGCGAGCGCCTGGGCCACCTTCGGCATCACCTGATCATAGGGCGCGCGCAGGGCCGTGGAGGCGGAAGCGAACAGCTCCATCGTGGTGCGGATCACCACGTCGGAGCCGCGCGCGAACACCGTAAGCTGGCCCGCCTTCTGCTCCGGTTCGAGGAAGCCGGAAATTGCCTCCAGCGGGGTCACCTGTGGCTTGGCCGGTTCGGGCGCGGGCTTTGGCGCGGGCGCCACGACGCGCACCGGCGGCGCGGGGGGCGGCGGGCGATTGATGATCTGGTCGGAGACGAGGTTCGACACCTGCGTCGCCGCAAGGCTTGCTTCACGCCGGAGGATGATGGTGAAGCCGAGGAAGAACAGGAACAGCGCGATCAGCCCGAACGCGACGCCGGCGGCCAGCAGGCGCATGTCGCGCGGGCCGCGCCCTTCGGCGGTGAGGCCGCGCCAGCTCGGCGCCATCTCCCGTTTCACGCCGCCCTTCACGCTGCGCAGAAACTGGTAGATCTCGTCCTTCAGGCGCCCGAGTTCCCGGGATCCGTTGGAGGCGAGGCGATACTTGCCCTCGAAGCCGAACAGCAGGCAGAAATAGAAGAACTCGATCTCCCGCACCACCGCATGGGGCGCTGCCATCATCTGGCTGAGCAGGGAGAAGAAGCGCTCGCCCCCCCAGGTTTCCTGGAACAGCGCGGAAATGAGGGTTCTGGATGACCAGTCGCTCTCGCGCCCCCAGGGGGTATGCAGCACGCAGTCATCCGCGGTCGCCGCCAGGGCATAGAGGATCAGGCGTGTATGGTTATGTGAAAGGCCCCGGCCGATGGCTTGCGCTTCGAACGCCCGCAGCTCCTCCAGCATCTGGTTCCGCAGCGCGGCGGGGTCCGCCGCAGCCTCCATCTGGGCACGCACCAGCATGTCGAACATGGGCGCCGCGAGGGCTAGGCCCGGATTGTCCCAATAGACCGCAAGGGTGGCGCTGAGCAGCGCATCCTGAAGCCCGACAGAGGTGAGCGGGGCGGTGGGCGGCGGGGCTGGCTCCTGGCTGAGGCTCAGGCCCGATGGTGCGGCCGAAGCGGGGCGGCGCGCCGCCGAGCGGGCTGCTGATCCCGGACGTGCGAACGGAAGCGGCGGCCCGGCAGGGGCGGCGCCCGGAGCCTGTGGCGCGCCCGACGACACGGAGGCGCCCCTCGTCGCCCCGGCGCCGGTGGCCGGAGAGAAGATGGTCGCATCCAGGTCTTCTTCGGATGGCGATTCAGGGCTCATTGGGTCGCTTTCGTCCTGACTTCAGCCTTACCGGGATCCGGGCACTGCACGCGTCTGCCACTGTGAGAAACAGTGGAGATCGAGTTTAGCGCCGTATAGCCCAAAGCTCCATGGACACGTCGGGAAAGTCTCCGGCAAGGTGAATCGCGATGCCGCCGGACATGCTCAACTGTTTCCAGATCGGGTTGTCTGACTCGAGCTGGAAATAGACCGCCCCGGCGAGGTAGGGGATTTGACGGGGCGCAACCGCGAGCGGCTGAACCCTGATGCCGGGAAGCTGGGCGTTCACCAGATCGCGAATTTGTTCGACCGGGCCGATCTTGACCAGCGCCGGCAAAGTGCGCCGCACGGCCTCGCCCGACATGCTGGCCTTGACGATCAGCACGAACACCGCGCCTGCCAGCAGGGTCCGGTCCGCGATCGAGCCCACCCGGATGCCGTATTTGCGGTCCTGAAGGGGGATCTGGACGGCCGCCTGCTCCAGCACCGCGCTCAGCAGCGCACGCAGGACAGGCATCAGGTGGCCATAGGTGGCCTCCAGGTCGTCATGCCTGTAGGGCGGAAGTTCCTGCGGGCGCTTGGTTGTGGTGGTGAAGGTGGACAGTTCCCCCGCCAGCTCCAGCAGCGCCTCATAGAGGCGTTCGGGATGGAGGCTCGGGAGCGCACCCAGATGGGCCAGCATCGGCTCGGTGCGGTTGACCAGCTGGAGCATCAGGAAGTCCGCGATTTCCGCGACGCCATGGCTCGTGGAGCCGGGGCGGGATGTAATTGGTGTCGAGCTGGACGCGGCGGTCCGCTCCCACTTCGAGAATGCGCGCCACGCCGAGGCAGTAATAGCCGGAGCGGTCCTCATGTTCCAGCATCAGCGAGAGGCGCAGCCGTGCCACGCGGACGCGCGAGACCGCCTGTGACCCGCTGATGGCGTCCACCACATCCTGCTCTTCTGACATGAAGCGGGCGGACGCATTGAACTGGTTCTCCACGTCGATCTCCGGCGCGCCGCGCAGCAGGATCGGGATGCAGAGATAGACCACCGTGTTGGTGAGTGCCGGGGGCAGTTCCAGCGGCTGGGGATGGGCGTCGTCCGACGGCACGGAAAAGGGTGTGCCGTCCTCGAACACACCGTCGCAGCTGTCGATGGCGAACTTGCCGAGGCCGAGCAGGTTGGTGTTGAGGGCCAGAGTCCGGAAGCCCCAGGGATAGGGCGCCACGCCCTCCACCCGCCGGCGCACGAGGCGCTCCACATAGCGGTCCTGCTGCTGGAAATGCTGCGCTCGAAGGAACATCCCTTCGGACCAGACGACCTTGCTGTTATCGCTCATCA
>NCCY01000325.1 GCA_002279855.1 Rhizobiales bacterium 12-68-15 | reverse complement strand
ATGTAGCCCATCACCTTGAGCGCCCACGCCTCTTCCCACTGGGCCATGGAGATATCCAGCAGCCCGCCGCCGGGAATGGCGCCGGCATTGTTCACGAGGATGTCCACCGCGCCGACATCCGTGAACAGCCGCTCGCGCTCCGCGCCCTGCGCAAGGTCGCCGGCCCAGGTCTCGACCGGCCCGAGGCCCGAAAGCTCCGCCGCCGCCGCCGCGAGCGTGTCCGCGCCGCGCGCGGCCAGAACCACCGCGCAGCCCTCTTCAAGGAAGACCCGCGCGCAGGCCGCCCCGATGCCCTTCGATCCGCCGGTGATGAGCACGCGGCGGCCGGTCAGTCCAAGGTCCATGGTTCAGCCCTCCGCCGGGCTGGCTGCCGTGAACCAGTCGCACAGCGCGCTGCCGGTGGTGAAGGCCACCTTGTCGCTGGCCTGGAGCAGATCCAGCATGCCCTCAAGTTCGTGGAAGCGATGCGGCACGCCGATGAGGTGCGGGTGAAGGCCGATGGCGAACACGCGCGGGGCGGTCTCCGCCTCCCGCTCGAACACGGCGAGCGTATGGGCGACGCGCTTCAGCATCTCGCCGGTGGCATGGCGCTCGATGGCGTAGATGATGCTGTCATTCACATCGAGATTGTAGGGCATGGCCACCAGCGGGCCGTGCGTGGTGGTCATCCAGGACGGCACGTCGTCCACCACCCAGTCGCAGACATAATCCACGCCGTTCTGCTTGAGCAGGTCCGGGGTCCGCTCGCTCTCGCGCAGGCCGGGCGACAGCCAGCCGCGCGGGCGCGTGCCGGTGAAGGCGGCGATCTTGTCGAGGGTCGCGGCAATCATCTGCGCCTCGGCATCGCCGTCCGTGTTCTGGATCGCCTTCTGGTGCAGGCCGTGGCCGATGAATTCCCATCCCGCCTTGAGCATCGCCTCGGCGGCTTCCGGATAGGCATCGATCACGCCGGCATTGAAGCTGGTGGAGGCCGGCAGGCCCCGGCTGTTGAACAGGTCGATGATGCGCGGCATGCCGGCGCGCATGCCGTAGTCCGCCCAGGAGAAATTGGGCACGTCCGGCACCGTCCCCTGCCCGTGGGGCGGGGTGATAATGGTGCGCGGCATGGCCTTGTCGAACTGCCAGTGCTCCACGTTCACCACCAGATGGACGAGGATGCTCTTGCCATTAAAGCGCGGCAGCGGCGGGCGGGAGGTGGAGAAGCGATAGGGAATGCGCGGATTGGCCATTGGGTTGCGTCCTCAGTGCGCGCCGCGCATCTCGGCCATGATCTGGCCCTTGAAGCCCAGAAATTCGCTCGTCAGCAGATCGTTGATGGAGCGCGGGCGCGGCAGGGTGATGGGGATGTCGCGGATGATCCGTCCCGGCCGGGCCGCCATCACGCATACCCGGTCGGCGAGGATGATGGCCTCGTCGATGTCGTGGGTGACGAACAGCACGGTGGTCTTGAAGGTCTGCCACACGTCCAGCAGCAATTGCTGCATGGAGAGGCGGGTCTGCGCGTCCAGCGCGCCGAACGGCTCGTCCATGAGCAGGGCCTTCGGCTGCATGACGAGGGCGCGGGCGATGCCCACGCGCTGGCGCATGCCGCCCGAAAGCTGCACCGGCAACGCCTCCATGAAGCCTTCAAGGCCGACCACGCGGATGATCTCGCGGGCGCGCGGCTCATAATCCGCCTTCGCCACCCCCTGCACCTGCGGGCCGAAGATGACATTCTGCCAGACGGTCAGCCACGGCATGAGCGCGGCCTCCTGGAACACCACGCCCCGGTCGGGGCCGGGCTTGCGGACCGACTTGCCGTCGAACGTGATCACGCCGTCGGTCTGCGCCTCGAAGCCGGCGAGGATGTTGAGCAGCGTGGACTTGCCGCAGCCGGAGGGTCCTAGCAGCGCCATGAACTCACCCTCGGCGAGGGAGACGTCCACATGCTCCAGCGCGCGCACGCCCTGCGCGCCGCCATAGACCTTGGAGACGCCGGTGATGGATACGGTGCCCATGTCGGCCTCACGCGTTGAAGGATTGGAGGCGGCGCCAGCGGAGCACGAAATGCTCGACGCGGACGATCAGCCAGTCTGACAGGTAGCCGAGCAGGCCGATGGAGACCATGTCGGCAATCACGATGTCCATGCGCCCCACATAATAGGCGTCCCACAGCACGTAGCCGAGGCCGGACTTCACCGCGACCATCTCGGAGACGATCACCGCCGTCCACGCAATGCCGAGGCCGATGCGCAGGCCCGTGAAGATGGAGGGCAGCGCCGCCGGCAGCACCACCCGCCGCAGCACCGTGAAGGGCGAGGCGCCCATCATGAGCGCGGCGCGGATCCAGTTGCGCTCCACGTCGCGGGTGCCGTGGGTGGTGTTGATGACGATGGGATAGAAGGCGCCGATGGTGATCAGGAAGATCGAGCCGAAATCGGCAATGCCGAAGATGGCGATGGAAATGGGCAGCCAGGCGGTGATCGGCACCGGCCGCAGCCACTGGATGGTGGGGTCGAGCACCTTGGCCACCATGCGCGACCAGCCGATGCAGATGCCCAGCGGCACGCCGATCAGGATGGCGATGGCGAACCCCTTCGCGACCCGGATGGTGGAGAAGACGACGCTTTCGAGCCAGGTTCCCGAATAGGGATTGAGCCCCATGGAGGAGGCGCCGAACGCCCATTTCAGCCACGCCTCCCAGACCCGGTCGGGGGTAGGCAGCGCGCCGCCGAAGATGGAGCCGTTGGTGCCGGAAATCTGCCACAGCACGACGAGGGCGACCGGCAGGATGAGCGCGAGCAGTGTCGCGCCCAGTCGCGGCAAGGCGAGGCCGCCGAAGATGCGGCCCGGCCCTGCGCGCCGTTCCGAGACAAGAGAGGACATGAGCGGCTCCCGCAATTCAAGGGGTCCGCGCCGCCCCCCGGAGGCGTATGCACTCCGGAGGGCGGCGCGCAATCATCACTGCTTCAGGGCGGTGGCGAGATAGGTGCCGTTCCAGGCGCCGTCGATCTGCCCCGACACATCCTTGGTGATGACGCCGAGATCCGCAAACGCCTTGGCCTGGCGCTTGAGCTGGTCCGGGGTGA
>NCCY01000031.1:14416-15026 GCA_002279855.1 Rhizobiales bacterium 12-68-15 | reverse complement strand
TTCAGGAAGTCCGCCATCTCCTTGCGGTACTCGCCCTTGCGGCCACGGATCACCGGCGCCAGCAGATACAGCCGCGCGCCCTCGGGCAGGGCGAGAACCTTGTCCACCATCTGCGAGATGGTCTGGCTCTCGATGGGCAGGCCGGTGGCGGGGGAGTAGGGCACGCCGGCGCGCGCCCAGAGCAGCCGCATATAATCGTGAATCTCGGTGACGGTGCCCACCGTCGAGCGGGGATTCTTCGAAGTGGTCTTCTGCTCGATGGAGATGGCGGGCGAGAGGCCGTCGATCTGGTCCACGTCCGGCTTCTGCATCATCTCCAGGAACTGGCGCGCATAGGCGGAAAGGCTTTCCACATAGCGCCGCTGGCCCTCCGCATAGATGGTGTCGAAGGCGAGCGAGGACTTGCCGGAGCCCGAAAGGCCCGTGAAGACCACCAGGCTGTCGCGCGGAATCTCCAGATCCACATTCTTCAGATTGTGCTCACGCGCTCCCCGCACCACGAGAAGGCGGGAGTCGCGCCGCTGGGGGCGGTCGGCGGCAGCACGGGAAGAGGGGCGCTCAGTCATGGATGGGGGCGTCCAAAAGTCGGTTCGGCGGCAAGGCGCGGGCA